>DASQOZ010000086.1:0-20046 GCA_035644195.1 Candidatus Methylomirabilota bacterium
GTGTCAACAAAACGGTTCGCGCGATGTGCATTTTCGCGCGGCAAAATCTCACGGTGGATCCGCCGTTTTCAAATCTGGATTTGGTCAGTTGCCGCAATGTGCTGATTTATCTCGGCCAGTCGCTGCAACGAAAAGTGTTCCCCATATTTCATTACGCGCTGCGCCCGGACGGTTTGCTGATGCTCGGCGCGTCGGAAAGCATCGGCGCATTTTCCGATCTGTTTTCGCTCATGGACAAGAAGGCAAAAATTTATTCCAAGAAAGAAATGCGAACACACCCGGCGGTCAGTTTCGGGCATCGGATGCCTGCGACCATTTCCACGGACGGCGAGCACGCCACGCCGGTCGCGCCAATTGCTCCGGAAATTCCCAATGTGCAGAAACAGGCCGATCGCATCGTGCTCACGACGTTCAGTCCCGCCGGCGTCGTCATCAACCGGCACATGGAAGTCCTGCAATTTCGCGGGCGCACGAGCGCATTTCTGGAACATCCGCACGGCAATGCGAATCTGGACCTGTTAAAAATGGCGCGCGAAGATTTGGTTCTCGATTTGCGCTCAATCATCACGAAAGCCATCAAACAAAATGCGAGCGTGCGGCAGGAACACATTCGCGTCCGTCAAAACGGCCATTCATTCGAATGCAGCATCGAAGTCGTTCCGTTCACCGCGCCGCCGTCGCAGGAAAAATTTTATCTCGTCCTGTTCGAGCGAAAAAATATTTCCATCGCGGACGAAAAAATTGAAAAGAAATCGCGCGGGAAATTGTCTCCAACTGCCGAAGGCGCGCAAGTGGTTCGCTTGCGGCGCGAATTGGCGGCGATGCGCGAGTCGTTGCAGGACATCATCGGCGAACAGGAAGCGACGAATGAAGAATTGCGCGCGGCCAACGAGGAAATCATGTCGAGCAATGAGGAATTGCAATCCACGAACGAGGAATTGGAAACCGCGAAGGAGGAATTGCAGAGCACGAACGAGGAATTGACGACGCTCAATGACGAATTGGAAAGCCGCAACACGGAATTGGAGCAGGTCAACAATGATTTGCACAACCTGCTGGCGAGCGTGAGCATTCCGGTGATTATTCTCGGCCCGGATTTGCGCATCCGCCGCTTCACGTCCGCCGCGGAAAAATTATTCAAGCTGATTCCCGGCGACGTCGGGCGTCCCATCACGGACATCAGCGCGCCGCTGGACATTCCGGATTTTGAAAAGCAAGTGCTCGAAGTTTTGGAAACACTCGTGCCGAAAGATTTGGAATTGCAGGACCGGCAAGGCCACTGGTGGTCGGCGCGCATCCGCGCTTACCGGACGACGGACCATAAAATTGATGGCGCGGTCATCGCACTGGTGGACATTGATCTACTCAAGGCGGGCATGGAAAAAATCGAGCTGGCGCGGAATTTTGCCGAAGCCATCGTCCACACCGTGCGCGAGCCGATGCTGGTGCTGGACAACGAATTGATCGTGAAGTCCGCCAACCCGGCTTTTTATCGCACATTCCAGGTCGGCGCACAGAAGACAATTGACCGGCGCATTTACGAATTGGGCGACAGGCATTTTGACATTCCCAGATTGCGGACGCTGCTCGAAGAAATTTTACAGCGCAATAACAGTTTCAACGACTTTGAAGTCGAACATTATTTCCCGGACATCGGCAAAAAGAAATTACTGCTTAACGCGCGGCGGCTGGTTTTTGACGGCCTGGAGAACCAAATGATTTTGCTGGCGATTGAAGATGTCTCCGAAAAATCAAACCAGTAATGCGCATCAAAAATTCCAAGGCTCGATTGAAGAAAGCCGTTACGACGGTGGGGCGAGAGGCCTCGCCCCACCATGTTTCAAAAGTTCGTTCCTCGAAAAGCATTGGCAAACCCGCTCAAATTATGCGGTATGATTTGCAGACGCGCCATGATGCATTGATTGAAACGCAAGCGGCGCTGGAAGTTTCACACGCCCGGTATTCGGAACTTTATGACGCCGCGCCCGTCGGCTACATCACGTTGAGCCGTTCCGGGCTGATTGAAGAAATCAATTTGACCGGCGCACATCTTTTGGGTTTCGCGCGGCGGCAGTTGCTCGGTCATCCGCTGATGGTTTTTATCACGTCGCACGATCGTAAAAAGCTTTTGAAATATCTTGCGCGCGCGCGGAAGCACGCGCGGCGTGACAGCGTTCAATTGGAACTGGAGCGCAAAGATTCCACCCAGCCCATCTTCGTCGAACTGCTCACGATTCCATCCACGGATAAAAATCATTCGCAAAAATTCCAGTGCGCGTTGATAGACATCACGGCGCGCTGCCAGGCCGAAGGCGCGTTGCGCATCAGCGAGGAAAAATTCCGCACGATGGCCAATCACGCGCCGGTCGGGATTTTTTTGTGCGATAAAAATGGCGGCAACATTTTTGTGAACGAAGGCTGGTGCGCGATGACGGGTTTTTCGGCGGAAACGGCCTATGGCAACGGCTGGTTGAATGCCGTTCATCCCGATGACCGCGAGCGGATCGCAACCGGCTGGACAAATGCCGTGCGCGACGGCACTTCTTCCAGCGCTGAATTTCGATTTGTCCGTCCCGACGGGGCCGTTGTCTGGGTTCAAGGCAAAGCTGTTCCCCTGAAAGACGAGGATGGGAAATTTTCGGGCCACATCGGCACGGCCGCCGACATCACGCAACGCAAGCTGTCCGAAGAAGCGTTGCGTGAAAGCGAAGGCCGCTTTGAAGCCATCATTGATAATTCCACCGCCGTCATTTACCTCAAAGACCTCGATGGCAGATATATTTTGATCAATTCGCAGCATGAAAAATTATTCGGCTGCTCCAAAAGGCAGATCATCGGCAAGACAGACTTCGACTTTTTTCCGCCCGCCATCGCGCGCAAAATCCGTGAAAATGATTTACGGGTGATCACTGCGGGCGAGCCGGTGGAAATTGAAGAAATTGTGCCGCATCCCGACGGCATGCACATTTACATTTCCATCAAATTTCCGTTGCGGGACGCAAATGGAAAAATTTATGGCATCGCCGGAATTTCCACGGACATCACCGAGCGCAAGCGGTCGGAAGAAGCGTCGCGGCGGCTGGCGGCCATCGTGGAATCATCGGGCGACGCGATTCTCGGCACGGAAGTGGACGGCACCATTGCCGCGTGGAATAAAAGCGCCGAGCGGCTTTTTGGTTACACGGAAAGCGAAGTGCTGGGCGAACCGATAACCATTTTAGTTCCATCGGAACGCCACAACGACGAGCCGATGATCATTGATTGCGTCCGGCGCGGCGAACGCGTGGGGCAATACGAAACCGTCCGGCGGCGCAAGGACGGCACGTGCGTCGAAGTTTCTTTGACAGCGTCGCCCATTGAGGATGCCGATGGCAAAATCATCGGCGTTTCAAAAATTCTTCGCGACATCACGGAACGCAAACGGCACGAAGGACAGCAACTGGCGCTTTATGAATTGGTCGCCACCGTGAACCGCGCGCAGGCGTTGCCGGAAGTTTATGAAGCTGCGCTCGACACGATTCTCCGCTGCCAGAACACCGACCGCGCCGCGATTCTTTTATATGATGCGGACGGCGTGATGCGCTTCAAGGCCTGGCGCGGGCTTTCAAAAAATTACTGCCGCGCCGTCGAAGGCCATTCGCCCTGGGAAAAAGACGAGCCTTCACCGCAACCGGTTTTCATCAACGACGTCGCCGCGATGAAATTGGATGCGCATTTGCGCGACATCATCACGGACGAAGGCATTCATGCGCTGGCGTTCATTCCCGTCACTTACGAAAAGCGGCTGCTCGGCAAGTTCATGATTTATTTCAACGCGCCGCATTCGTTCACGCTCGAGGAAATTCGCCCGGCGCAAACGATTGCAAGCCAGATCGCGTTTGCCATCGAGCGCAAACGCGCCGAGGACGAATTGAAACGCGCCCGCGACGAAGCGCAGCAAGCCAACCACTCCAAAGATAATTTCCTGGCCGCGCTCTCGCATGAATTGCGGACGCCGCTCAACCCGGTGCTGCTGCTCGCCAGCGACGCCGCGAGAAATTTTGAATTGTCGCCGCGCGTGCGGACGGATTTCGACACCATCCAAAAAAATGTCGAGCTTGAGGCGCGGCTCATTGACGACCTGCTCGACATCAGCCGCATCACCTGCGGCAAATTCGCCATGGAAATGGACGTCGTGGACGTTCACGCCACGTTGCGCGCCGCCATTGATAAAATTCAAAATGACGTCGCACAAAAGAAAATTCGGTTGTCGCTGCATTTGAGCGCTCCGAATTGCACTGTTCGCGGCGACGCAGTCCGTTTGCAGCAGGTTTTTTGGAACGTTTTGAAAAATGCCGTGAAGTTCACGCCGCATCACGGGACAATTCTCGTGGACACGCGCACGGACAAAAACGAACTGGTCATTGCCATTTCAGATTCGGGGATCGGCATGACGCCGGCTGAAACAGGCACTGTGTTCGACGTGTTTTGCCAGGGTGAGCAGGCCATGTCGCATCAATTTGGCGGTTTGGGTCTGGGCCTGGCCATCAGCCAGTCAATCGTCGTCGCGCATTTCGGGAGAATCCACGCCGAAAGCGCCGGCCCCGGCAAAGGCTCCACTTTTACAGTCGCGTTGCCGTTGATAAGCGTCGCGGAAAAAATGAACGCCCATGTTCCAGAAAAAAATTCGCCATCGCAGACATCCGCGAAAGTTCAACCGCTCTGCATTTTGCTCGTGGAAGACCATGAGCCGACGCGCACGAGCCTCACGCAATTGCTTTTGCGCCGTCGCCACAAGGTTGTGACTGCGGCGTCCATTGGCGAAGCACGCGCGCTGGCTCAAACGCTAAATTTCGACCTGCTGATTTCCGACATCGGCCTGCCCGACGGCAACGGCGCGGATTTGATGCGCGAACTCGGCGCGCGGCAAAATTTCAAAGGCATCGCGCTGACCGGCTATGGCACGGAACAGGACGTTGCGAAAAGCAAGTCAGCCGGCTTTATCGCGCATCTGACCAAGCCCGTGCGGATTGAATCCCTCGACACCACGCTCGCGGAGATTTTTTAAGGCAAGCAGTCCACCAAATTGAGGCAAGGCCATCATTCCATTTTTCGCAATATGTCCGGTGGTTTGCCAGTATTTAAGTGAAGAACGGGAACATTTGTGTGGCTCTGAATGCGTTTTTTGTAATCCGATTCAAGTTCCGGCACGACATCAATTTTAGGGCTGGGTCGGAAAAATCTTTTGCTGGACAAGGACCATTCCTACCACCTGCTTGCGCTGCATATCTATGTCGAATCGTATTTTATAGCTCCGATTAAATTCTTCCTGACTGGTTGCCTCTGGACTATTCCATTCGACTTTGCAATAGGGAATGTGGCCCAACTGTTTGTTGTCGTGCGACCCTTGAAATGCTGTAGGCGGGCCATCCACATGAAAATCTTCCGGCTTGTAGCCAAGTTTGCGGAAGGAATCACGTGCCAACTGAATGGCATCGTTGGTGGTCATGTTGTCTTTGCCAACATAACGCTCCAAATGATCCCAATACTCGTCGGCCATCGTGAACCAATCGTCCGGCGAACGAAAGCCGCCAACGTAACCATTTTCAAAACCGAACCAATAATTATTCGTCAACCAGAGACCGCCTCCCACTTCACCTTGAATGGGAGCAACATTGAAACGAGCGACATGGTTGAAGGTTACAGGCTGCGGAATCGGCAAGTCCAGTTGCTTGGCGCAATCAGAAACATGAGAAAGAACAGCAACGAGCACGGCATTGGAATAGGCTGCCGTGATATGGATAAGTTGCAGCATAGGTTTTATGAGTGCGTTGCATTGGTCGCAGCCGCTGAATTTGTCGGTGGAACATTGGTGCGCAGGAATAATGCGCGTCTGCGGGCAACCTCGTCAAAGTGGGCTTGTGCTTGTTTCACCCCATTGCTGTAATCGGCATCTCGCTTTTCAATCAATGGTTTTGCCGTTTCAGGATCAATGCTTTTCAGCGCTCCCAAAGGATTAAGCCAATAGTGGAAACGGTTGGATTCAATCATCCCCACCAGAATTGGCGACCACGGTCTGGCGTTGGTTCTAAACTGTCCAATGGCACCAAGCGCATAATTTGGAACCAGAGAGGCGGGATTGGTTTCCGCATCAATGCAGGCCAACAAAGGAGGCACGACCTGCTCTGGGTATTGGTGGATGTGTCCCAAAGAAATGGCTGTCATCTCACGGACATACAGGTTTTTGTCTTTCAGATGAGGCAGCAAGGCGGTAACAAGCACTTTAGGGTCGCCGTCATCAATCCTTCCCAAGTGCATCGCCGCCAAGCCTCGCGTATAGCCAGTGCCGTGATTCAGACATAAAATCAATGCCGGAACTTTCAGGCGTTGCCAAGGAACAGCAAAAATCAGCAATGTGCTGATAAAAAGCGCCACGAGGCTAAAACGCCAAATCGCCCGGCGAGAGAATTTTGAATTGAACGGCTTCATAAGCTCAAAAATCAATTATTATACTGTCCGAAATGCAAATCATAATAGCCATAAACTCTCATTTGCCCCAACCATAAAAACGACCACGAAACATCCGGCGCGCTGGCTGCATAATCTATGGATTCTTGTAATCCCCAACCCAACAGCATTTGAGTTTGAATGTGGGAGATGAAGTTCACATGGTCATAATTGATATATCCGCCATTCAAAACGCTGATCCATTTAGTTGAAGTCCAACCAACAAAAGCAGAAGGACGTAGAGAAGCATAAGTATAGTCATCCAGATTGGTTACATGCCGATGAAGAATTCCAAAGGCTTCCGGCAAATTTCCTTTCGCAGTTGAGCAGCCATCAAGAAAAACAAACCGGAAAGCGTGCCGGTTGGTTTGACCCGCAGGAATCGTGTGCAGTCTGCTCGCAATTTCAGTGGAAGTAATGAAACGATTGGTGCTGGACGAGTCGTAGCCAATGCCATTCGGCCCGCCATGCCCGAAATAAACCAGATTGCGGGAATGTGAATCGTAAAGCGCGTTCCGAAATGCCAGCCAATCTGTGTTGCCTTGCGGATTGTCAGATCCAAAAGTCAGTCCATACGCATGCCAATTCCCATTTTCGTCTTCAGAGGCAGGCGGATTTACCTGCCAATTAACTTGTTTTGCTCCACCGATGAATCCGCTTAATTCAGCATACAACAGGCCTGAATCATTGGCACTATCCCATGCGTGTTGCTCAACGGCGACCCACGCACCCGGACCTGACCATGGGTCTGTAATCTTGAAAAGCGGCGGTGTGGGCGGGTCAACATATTCCGTCGCGATTTCAAATGAGAATTTCGGATTGTTTGTCAGGAACGTTCCGCTGTAATCACAGTAAAATGAAATGTCGCCGTCGTCTGTGTGACCGTAAAAATAACCAAGGTAAGCATTGGTGTAATCATAGACATAAACAACCCAGTCGGTGTTTGTGTGGACTGACGTGGCTCTGAAAAGAAAAGTATTGCCAGTTTCGCCAAATGACGGCATCCAGTTCTCAAAGGAGATTTCATTGGACACGGTCACTGTAAGCGGCGGAGAATCCGCTTCCCAAAGTCCGCCATTCGTGTCGTCCCATCGCGCACTCGCTGAAACCTGATGAACACCATTGCTCATTTGCGTCGTGTCCACAATCAATGCGAGCGGAGAATTAAGTGGAGTGGTCTGAATCGAATTGCCGACTGGAGAATCATCTTCGGTCAAACTCATCGTGGAAACGGTTCCACCGCCATTAGCCAACTCCACCGGAATTTTTACGATTCCTGAAAGAATTGTGCCATTAGTAATCCCGAACAAATGTGCGCCATCGCGCACGACCCTGTAAAATCCTGTTCCCGGCGTTCCGATGCTACCGCCGGAAGCGCCATTCGTGAAACCCGGAATCGAACCTCCCCCTCCTCCTCCGTTTGTTCCGCCGCCTGAACCGTATTGCAGGGGATTAGAATCAATAAAGAAAGTGATGTTCGTGCTTGAGGCGGGAAAATAATCGGTGAGTGTCGTCCATGAATCCGTTGCGTTCAACGTATTGCGATACTGGACAATGTAAGTTTCGCTTGGATCGCTCGGCCAAGATAAAACCGCATTGGTGGATGGAGCTGAAACTTGAAGCCCTTCAATGGCGAAGGAAGACACACTTGAGACAAGCAGAACAAACAAGCCGACCAGTTTTATTTTTTTCATTTTCCCTTTCTCGCGAAACTTTAGAAACGGAAAGGCGCGAACTTAACGCACCCCGTAACGCCAAGCCGCGCCCGATGGCGCGTGCTTGACATGGTCTTGGAGGCTGAATTCGCGGTTTTGCAACTAGACCGTAGCCGAGCTACGCAAATTAGTTTTTGTTTAAGGTTACATAGTTTTGACCGACGGTTGGTTTTTACGCCTTCCACCGAAAATTGACAAAGATTATTTCGCTCGCAGAAACTTTTTTCATTTTTTTGAAAGATTTTGCGTTTTGCTCCGTAGTGCTATTAAGGGGGGTATTCCCTCTTAAAAAACAAACAACCAACAAAACGTAAAAAACTATGCCCTACCAAAACATATCCGCCCAGGTCCCGGCTGCCGATGTCGCGGCCATCAAAGCCGCCGTCAAAACCACGCCCGGCCTCAAGCCGGTGGCCGACCAGTTGGGCGAACGTTTTCAGAAGACCAGCGCCGCCAAAGCTGCTCCTGCTTCCGCCCCGAAGTGACCCGCATTGCCCCCGCGCACCCCTCTCCTGCCCTATGGCGGAGAGGGTTTTTTATTTGGGCTGGTCAAAAGCTCCATAAATATCGCAAGTGACTGTAAATGTTAATGTTGCGAGTGTTTCAGTTGATTCTTTGAGGTTCAACGGTGACTCTTTTAGAATCAACGGAGATTCTTTGAGGTTCATCGTTGAAGGCCGGAGTGTCACGGTTGATTGTTTTTGCTTCAACGTTGAGGTTCCGAGCCTCAACGATGACATCCAAACAGTCAGCGTTGATTCTCCGAGGTTCACGATTGAACTTCGGAAGGTCTCGTGTCAGGTTCGGAACATTTCAGAAACTGAAAACGGTTGAGCGGGCGCGCTGGTTTTATCCAGTTCACGCCCGCTCCTGCCACCGCGTCGGAGGAACAACAACACGGACATCTTTCAAATCATCAGCTTGTTTTCGATTTCAACCAGTCCCACATCGCCTTCATGGAATTTTTCGTGTCGTCGTAACCCTTTTGAAATTCGGCCTGCGCTTTGTCCCAATCCGCTGCGGCCGCATTTTTTGCGCCGTCATATTTTTTCTCCAGATCGCCCCGCTGGCTTTTTATCGCATCCAGTTTTTGCTGCGCCTCGGCCTTGGCGGAACCGGTGGCGCCCGCAGTTTTATCGGACAACAGCTTTACCTTGCGGTTGAGGTCGTCCAGTTCGATTTTGGCTTTGGCGACAAATTTATCCTTTTCGGTGTAAACGTAATTTGTCTTTGCGGAAGTGGATTGAAATTTTTCTTTGGCAGTGGACCACGCCTGCGTCGTGCCTTCTTTGACGGTGGACCAGGTGTTTGAAGTGCCTTCCTTCGTTTTCTCCCAGACTTGTGCGCTGGTTTCTTTTGTCTTTTCCCATGCGTTCGAACTTCCCTCCCTGGCGCTTTGCCATGTTTTGGCGATTCCAGACGGGGCGGAATTGGTCGCGTTTGTCTCCGTCTGACCGCGCAACGATTGATCGCAAATTGCCGCGAGCAGAAATGCCGCAATCCCTGCCGTTATCCGGCGTGGCAGACGCCGGCGCAATTTATTGAATCGCCCTGACATAAAAATTTTCCGAATCATCGCGTGCTCATCATTCCGCCTATCAATGAAATGAGAAACAAGACCAGAAAAATGATAAACAAAACTTTCGCAATGCTCACCGCCGTGCCGGCAATGCCCGTAAAACCCAAAATGCCCGCGATGAGCGCGATAACCAGAAATATCACAGTCCAAGCCAGCATGATTTGAATGGTGCAAAATATGTGCCAAAGAAATTTTATAAATTACGAGCGGATTTCCTAATGAAAATGGATGCAATTTGCATCGGCTCTTGCAAATTGCCTATAACTTTGACAGTCGGGAAACCTTGGCGAGACAATTTCTAACTTCACTCGTCAAGTGTTTGCGTTCCTGCGCGTCCAAACCCGCCGGATCAAACCGATGGCGGTAATGCAGCCGCAATAATTCATTCAGCGGCGTGCGCAAATCGGTCAATGCCGTGTGCGTCAGCGCGCGTTCGATCCAGTTGGAAAGCGGCTCGCCCGGCTGGCGCGGAATATGTTTGGCCAATTTCTTTTCCAATTCATAAAATTCCGAATCCAGCCCCGGCCAGAAAAATACTTCCGCATTTTTATTTTGCCTCATCTGACGCCGTTTCCGGCCCTGTCCAAAAATGATTTGATACAGTAAAAAGATGAGAATCGGAATCAGCGACCAAAAAATGTATTCGCGCAGTTTGCCCTGCCCCCAAAGGATTTTGAGCTTTGAAATTTCAAATCCAATCCACGACAAAAAATCCGAAAAGCGTTCCCACAGCGACGCGCGTTTGCCTTCCATTTCGATCCATGAGCCGGGCGTTGTGTCGAAATCTTCCCAGATTTTAGTTTTTTCATTCCACACGAGGCACCACGAATGCGCGTCGCGCTGGCGCGCAACATACCCTTTGCCGGATTTTTCGTGAACGGCATAACCGACGGCATAACGCGCCGGAATTTTTAATTCGCGCAAAAGCAAAACGGTGGCCGTGGCAAAGTATTCGCAATGGCCGCTGCGGCTGAATAACAAAAAACGCGTCAACGCGGTTTCATTCGAGCGCGACAATTTATCCCGTCCCTGCCACAGGCTGTAAGTGAATTTACCCTGAAAAAATCCATAAACATTTTGAAGTGTCTGTTGTTCGTTGCGACCCAAGAGTTGATTTTCAGAGATCACACGGTCGAGCGCGGGAATTTCATTTGTCGGGACGGAAAAATCAAAATTGGTTGTCGAAAAATTATTTTCCGGAGGCGAATCAATCGTCGCGCCCGGCCCATAAAGCGCGTCAAAAATCACCAGTCCCGGCCCTTCCGCAAGCACTGCGCCTTCAGGATTTTTCTGAAGACCATAGGCATTCAAATTTTCCAGCCGTCCGCTGCCCGTCGGAAGCGGGAGCAGGCCAGATGGATTTCCTGATTCGCTCGAACGTCCGATGAGGTAGCAGGCAATTTTGGCTGAAGCGTTATTCGTTTTCCCCGGCAACAATACAAAGGTTGTCTGGTTGGTTTCGGCTATGACGCTCTCAAAATCGCGCTGCGGATTGCCGGCAAACCAGCTTCGCCTCGCGCCGTTGTAACCGCGGTAACTTGCTTCACGCAGATAAGTGGGAGGCGATTCGCCATTTTCCGTCCAAAGACGGATGACAATTTTGCCGGACAGTTTCAGCCGCCCGATTTGACCCATCGCTGTCATGCTCTGTTTGGGATCGGTCGTTGGACCATGAAAAAAGCGCGCCATCCACTGTGCATTGTAACCTTCGATGGCGCGCTGCAACTCGCGAACGCCGCGTTGGCTCAAAAATGCAATTCCTACCGCCACGGCGACAGCCAGCGCCCACGCACCCGCTCCAAAACGTCGCGAACGGAACGGCGCAAGCGCCCAAATGATCAAAACGCATTGTCCCCAAAAAAAAGATTCACTCCCTTCGTTCGCATGGATGCCAGCGGAAAAAAGACAGACCATGAAATACGGATACGTGATGTTGACATCGCGCACCGGCGTGATTTTTTTCCCGCTTTTGATTTCACGATTCCTTCGGCGTCGCAGCCAGAGTGAAACCGCCGTCAACGGCATCGTATCGCGCACACTGAAAACCTGCGCCGCGACCCCCAGAAAAAAAATGAGCGGCAGCCAGCGTAGAAATGCCGTCGCCGTCCGCACCGTAGTGACCGTGGCATTGTGAAACGCCGCCGCGCCTTGAAACAATCCCATGAAATTTCCGCCTTCTTCGCTGCTGGTGAAGGCGTAAACCGCCATCGTGAACGACAACAACGTGCAAAAATTCCAGATGCGGCGGATTTCCGTTTCCGAAAAATCCCAGCGCACGCTCACGAAACGCGCGCTTTCGAGAATGACTGCCATGATGGCTCCGGCGACCAGCAAATCCGATTGCCAGCCCCAAAACAGCAGCGTCGCGCCAAGCAAAAATGGCGGCGTTTTCATAAAAGTTTTTTTATTTCCATCTCGCCAGTTGCTCCTCAATACGTCCCATTTCCAAAACCTTGAAATTTTCCGGTTCATCGCGCATCGGGCCGGCATCAGGAATTTTTTCTCCAAATTCCGTCACGACCAACACCAGCACCGGCACGTCGAGCGCGCGCAGTTTTTTTACAAAATTTTGCCGCGCTTCGTCCCAGTCCATGAATATGCAAACGCAACCGCTCACGACCGCAACGTGTTTAAGCACCAGATTTTCGAGCGTTTGAAATGATTTGTCGCCGCACGGGCGGACGGACGCGAGAATTTCCAGCATTCGATCCGCCTGGCCGAGGCCGCGTCCGGCGGTGAAACAATACGATTGCGCGCCGACGAACAGCAAATCCAGCAGCGATTCCTGCGTCAGCACCGTGCAGGCGAACGACGCGGCGACGGACACCGCTTCCTCCAAAAGTTCGCTGCGCGGATCGTCCGTGAACGTGTCGAGCACCAACGCGTGCCGCACAAAAAATTCGTCTTCAAATTCCTTCACGATGGGCTTGCCCGTTTTCGCCCAGCTTCGCCAATGAATGTGCCGCACCGGATCGCCACGACGATAATCGCGCAACGAAACAAATTCCTCGCTGCGCCCGATATTCGCCGCCAGCGCCACGCCGCCTTCCTGATATTTCATCGCGCCCGGCAAGGCGATCGGCGGCAACGGATAACGCTTCGGCAAAATCAAAACCGTTTGCATCGCAGTTAGCGTGACAAATGAACGGAACAATCCAAACGGATCAGGCCGCGCAAATGTCGCGCCGGTAAATCGCAAAATGCCGCGGCGCAGCGGCAGCAATTCGACGTGCGCTTCGGCTTCGCCGCGCGGCGGCAGTGGCGGAACGGCGGCGTCCTTGACCGTGGCCAGCCGGAACGGATGGCTTCGCCGGCGTTTGCCGACGCGAAAGGACGGCGTGCGCCGCGCCTCGGCATTTTGAAACGCCAGCCATTCTTGAAAAGCCGGACGCGGGTCGTGAAGATTTTCCAGCAGCGCCAGACCATTTTGTGGTCGCGCCGTCAGATTTTTTACAGCGACGCGATAACGCAGCGGTTGACCGGCAGTGCCGAAACGCGGCAGTGAACGCGTGATGGAAAATTTCCCGCGAAAGAACCAACTGAAAGCGGCAGCCAAAATTAAAAGTCCCGACAGCAACGTGAACGTCTGGTAAATGACAGTGTTTTCAATGTCCGCGCCAACCGAGCTGGTGACGATAAATCCACCGACAACGCACAGTCCTGCGGGCGTGAACCGGCGGCGCGACCAATGCAACAACACTGTTCCCGTGCGATAGACCCGATAAAACAATTTGAAAATCGAATTCATGGTCGGATTTACGTGGCGGCTTTTGGCAGAAAGCCGCATTTTTATTTTCGTAATTTCCGGCACTCTGCCGAGACGCCGCCACGAAGAATTTCACGCCGGCACTTTCAATTTTTTCAAAATTTCCTCGACGACGTTTCGCGAGTCCAAGCCGGAAAAGCGCGCCTGCGGCTCCAGCACCAGCCGGTGCGCGATGACCGGCACGGCCAGCGACTGGATTTGTTCCGGCGTGACAAAATCCACGCCGTCAAACAACGCCAGCGACTGCGCCGTTTTCATCAAGGCGATGGACGCGCGCGGACTCGCGCCGAGTTGAACGCCCGTTGCTGTGCGCGTGGCGGAAACGATGTCCACGACGTAACGTTTCAATTCGTCGCTGATGCGGATATTTTCCACGGCGGCTTTGAGCGCGATGACATCGGCCAGCGTCGCACACGGTTGCAAAAATTCGAGCGGATGATTGTGTTCCTGCGCGGTGAGAATCGCGACTTCTTCCGCCGCCTCAACGTAACCGAGGGTGAATTGCATCGCGAACCGGTCCATTTGCGCTTCGGGCAGCGGATATGTGCCGCGAAACTCGACCGGATTTTCCGTGGCGATGACAAAAAACATTTCCGAGAGGCTGCGGCGTTCGCCTTCGACGCTGACCTGATTTTCGCCCATCGCTTCGAGCAGCGCCGATTGCGTGCGCGGCGAGGCGCGGTTGATTTCGTCCGCCAGCAAAATATCCGTGAAGACCGGGCCTTCGTGAAAATGAAATTGCTGGTCGCGCTGGTTGAAGATCGAAACGCCGAGAATGTCCGACGGCAGCAAATCCGGCGTGAATTGGATGCGCTTGAACCGCGCGTCAATCGAGCGCGCCAGCGCCTTGGCCAGAGTCGTTTTGCCCGTGCCGGGAAAATCTTCGAGCAACACGTGTCCGCCGCTGGCGAGCGCCGCCAAAAGATAACGCGTCGAGCCGGATTGGCCGCGCATGATTTTGGCGATGTTGTCCGCGATTTTTTTGTAAGTGCCGCGCGCGGCTTCAAATGAATTTGTCATGGCGGATTTGAAAATTAAAACAACGGCAATGGAAAAATGTTTCTGAAAAACCGTTGTTTCATGCGCAGCAATTTAACCGGTTGCGTGGCTTGCGCGAACAAAAAGATTCATTTCCCGATGCAAAACTGGCTGAAAATCGAATCGAGCAAATCTTCCGTGGCCGTTTTGCCGACGATTTCGCCGACGGCATTGACGGCAATCCGCAAATCCAGCGCCACAAGCTCCAGGGTCGCTCCGCCGCGCAGCGCGTCCATCGTCCGTTGCGCCGCCGCGCGCGCGCGGTTCAGCGCGTCTTGATGCCGCGAATTGATCATGACCTGCAGCATTTCGGCTTTGATTTCGCCGGACCAGATCAAATTTTTAATCGCGTCTTTCAATTGCTCAATTCCATTTCCAGTCAGGCAGCAAATATCAATGGCGGCATGTGAAGAGAAATTCCCCTCACCCGTCCTGACGGACACCCTCTCCCCATCGGATGGGGAGAGGGACGGGGTGAGGGGCGACAAGTTGAGTTTAATTTGCAAATCAGTTTTGTTGCGGATGAGAATTCTTTTTTTACCGGCGAACTCGGCGAAATAATTTTCATCTTCGCGCGTCAATGGTTCGCTCGCGTCGAGAACGTGCAAAATAAATTCCGCTTTCGCCAGCGATTCGCGGCTGCGGCGAATGCCTTCCACTTCGATTTCATCGCGCCCTTCGCGCAAACCGGCGGTGTCAATGAACACGACCGGCAGGCCGCGAATGTTCGCCGTTTCTTCAATCGTGTCGCGCGTTGTGCCAGCAATCGGCGAAACAATGGCGCGGTCGTGGCCGAGCAATTGGTTGAGCAGACTAGATTTGCCGGCGTTCGGACGCCCAACAATCACCGCGCGAATGCCACGCCGCAGAATTTGTCCTTCGTTGGCCGTGCGCAGCAATTCATCCATGAACGCGATTCCATTTTCCAATCGCTGCAACAATTTCTCCTTCGTGTCGGGTGAAATGTCTTCGTCGGGAAAATCAATGTGCGCCTCGATGTGCGCGAGCGTCTTCATCAAATCATCGCGAAGTTGGTTGATGCGCTGCGACAATTTTCCGGCGAGCTGTTCGTTGGCGGCGGCCAGGGCGAGTTCCGTTCGCGAATGAATCAAATCAGCAACGGCTTCGGCTTGCGCGAGGTCAATGCGTCCGTTGAGAAATGCGCGGCGCGTGAATTCGCCCGGCTCGGCCAATCGCGCGCCATTTTCCAAAATCGCGTCGAGCACAAGTTTCGCGGGAAGAATGCCGCCGTGACAGGAAATCTCGACGGTGTCCTCGCGCGTGAATGTGCGCGGCGCGCGCAGGACGGCGAGAAGAACTTCATCAATAATTTGCCCCTCACCCTGACCCTCTCCCCGCTGTTGCGGGGCGAGGGAATTATTATGGCGAACAATTTTCCCGAAATGAATCGTATGTGAAGCGGCAGTGGAAGGTTTCGACGAATTTTTTCCGACCGGCAGAAAAATTTTATCGGCAATCGCAAATGCTTGCGCGCCGGAAATGCGGACGACAGCCAGTCCGCCCTCACCGAGCGGCGTGGCGATTGCAGCGATGGTGTCGTCAAACATGGTTGCAGGTTACAAGTTGGAGGTTGAAGGTTGCAAGCTGGGCGCGCAAAGAAAAAGTAGGAGACGACGTTAGGAGTCTCTGAATTTGTTTTGATTTGAGACTCGTTACCTCGTCTCCTACAAATTATCGACAATTCCCGGCCTGATTTTCCGCCTCGCGCCCTTCCAAAAACAATCGCGCCTTCTCGTAACTTTTTTTATGCAAATAATGCAACAGGTCGTGGTCGGTTCCCGGCGGCAATTGTTCCGTCAATTCTTCGATGCGCGAAAAGAGCGGCAATAAGTTCGGCTTTGGATTCGCAGTGGGCATTGACTTGACGGCTTTGTCCAATTCGACGAGCGCGGCCAGCAAATTTTCTTCAAGCGCCGTTTTCATTTCATCAGATGCAATTTGACGGCGATGTGTGAAACGGCTTCCGAAAGCGGTATGAATTTTCCGGTCAAATAGCCGATGGATATATAGCGCTCGGCGGCGGTCACCATCGCGAGCAACAGAACGCTCATGAAATATAAACCCAGCGCGTGCGGCGGATCGGGTTGCATGACGCGCGGAACGCCATAATAAAGAATTTTTGCGGACAGCATGATGCCGATGAGCCACGGAACCCACAGCGTCATGTTCGGAATCACGTCAAACAGCCGAAGCAAAAACACCGGGCTCAACCCATAAATCACCACGGTCAACGCCTGCGTGTAAGTGTTCCGGAGATGAAACGTTTCGCCCAGCGCCCTAATAAAATAGGCGCTTATCAAAATGATCAATGTCATGAACAGCATTTGTCCCGCTTCGGAAAGAATCGCCTCGCCGGATGCGAATTTTTTTATTCCGATCATTTCCGATTGCCAGCGTCCCCATTCGACCAGCCCGTATCCTTCCACAGCGCCGACGATCAGCATCATCGGCAAAAGATATAACAGCACCGTAAAACGCAAACTTCTCTGCGCCGCGCTGTCCCATGCGGTAAGCGGGGTCAAAATTAACAACAATGCCTTGATCATGCGCGCATTGATACCCGTTTAACGGCACGCTGACAATAAAATCCGCCGTTGAATCGCTTGCGCGCCGCGACCGGAAGTGTAAATTAACCTCATGAATGCCCATGCGTGGACAAAATGGTTTCTCATAACCCTCATGATGTTGACGCTGGCCGGCTGCGCCACGCAAAGAATCAACTGGCAAACACGCGTCGGAAATTACAACTACGACCAGGCCGTGCGCGAATACGGCCCGCCCGACAAACATGAAAAACTTTCCGACGGCACAATCATCGCCGACTGGCTCGTGCGCGAAGGCCACACCGTTGTCGCGCCACAACCTTATCTCGCACCGCCGAACGGGTTTGGCGCCGCCACACCCGGTTATAGTTCGACTTATATGCCAAGTTATTATATGCGCCTGACGTTTGGCGCGGAGGGCGAACTGAAGGATTATAAAAATTTTACCAGATAAGTGCGCCATTAACAAATCTCCACCCTCTCTTCCCAAAAGGAGGAGAGGGACGGGGTGAGGAGGCCAATGATTTTCAAACTCAATTCCCCTCACCCTCACCCTCTCCCCGCTCGGGCGGGGAGAGGGAGTTATCTCCGACGCTATTGAAAGTTTGTCAAAAAACTTTCGCGCGGCGGCGGCTCATGATTTACTCGCCGCATGAACGTTGACCTCGGCATCTGGAGCAAGCTGACGAAAATTGTCGTCGCCCTCGTCGTCATCGCCATTCTGCTGCTCATCGGGATGTGTTACTTGCCGCTCATCCAGACCAACGAACGGTATCGCGAACGGATTTTGAAACTGGAAACGCAATTGCAGGTCGAAGCCGGCAAATCCAAGCAACTTCAGGCGCAGATTGACGCCCTCGCGCACGACCCGAAAACTGTCGAACGTTTGTCGCGCGAAAAACTCGGCTACGCCAAGCCGGACGAAACCGTGATTAGATTTGAACAGCCCGCCACCAATAATTCTTCTGGCCGCTGATTGACAACGAATCCGAATCTTAACATTGCCCGACTGTTGTAAATCCTCGGGACTGACCCCTTTACGACACCCGACAATTATTCATGATAATATGCCAATGCTAAATGCGCCGAAACCTTCCTGCCACGCGAAACCTTGCGGGCGCAATTCGGGAAACGTCTCGCGCAACCATTTTGACGAATTGCCTTTCAACAATTGCATCGCTTTGGAAATGGAAATCGTCGCGGGCAAACTCAAAAGCAGATGCACATGGTCGGCCACGCCGCCGATGGCGAAAGCTTTCATGTCATTTTCCCGCGCGATGCCGCCAAGATATGGCCAGAGCCGTTCGCGGATGGCGGGCGTGAGCCACGGACGCCGTTCTTTAGTGGAGAACACGCAATGCATCAAACATGAATTGAAGGAGTGCATGGTTCTATCGTCCCTACGGGACTTTTTTATCTTTACGACATGAACCCAGAGCTAAAGCTCTGGGCTATTTTCAAAATTAATATTCTTCCGTCCTACGCGCTTTTTTCATTTGGTTGACGCAATACCCGGCTATTTTCGGGAGGTCGAAGTAAATGAGGTCAACGGATTCGTCCGCAATGTGCTCGCGGAGGACTTGGAGATTGTCGCCGTAATAGAGCTGATTCATTTCCCGCAAATGGGTTTAGCAGGTTGCAGGCAGGCGGGCGAGAGAAATTTAGACACGAATTTCACGAATTAACACGGATTCGGATTCAATCGGCGTCAATCCGCGTCATCTGCGGTTAAAAAACTTCGTGCTGGGTGTCCTGATGGTTGTTTGCGTGTCCAATTTTTATTCATGCGCCCAAAATTTTGACGTTTGAAGGTTGTTCGGACGTTTTTGTTCCTTTGCCCGCGCCGAATTTAGTTTGGAAAATGGTTTTTGGAGCGATCCGGCGAGCCACATGGTCATCTGACCGCCGGTAGGGACGAGTGCCGCTCGTCCGTAATCAGGCGGCGCAGCAACACCGCCCTACCGAAATAAAAAAGCCGGAATGAGACGTCGTTCCGGCTGATTTGTTTTCGGCTGAAAGCCGGACTCACACCGTCATGATTTCTTTTTCCTTGGTGACGACTTGCGCGTCAATTTTGCCGATGTATTGGTCGGTCAATTTTTGAATCTCTTTTTCCGCGCTTTCAATCTCTTCTTCGCCGACGCCGCCGGAGGTTTTCGCTTTTTTCAAAAGTTCCAGCGCGTCGCGTCGCACATGGCGGATGGCCACGCGCCCGTCCTCGGACATTTTCTTGATGATCTTCACGAATTCCTGGCGTCGTTCGGTGCTCAATTCAGGAAAGGCAAGGCGTATGAGTTTGCCCTGCACGGCGGGCGAAAGGCCGAGGTTGGCTTTTTGGATGGCTTTTTCAATCGGCTGGATGCTGGCGGCGTCCCACGGCTGGATGACGAGCATGCGGGATTCCGGCGTGGTGATGCCCGCGAGTTCGCGGATGCGCATCATCGAGCCATAAACTTCCACCTGGATATTTTCGACGAGCGACGCGGACGCCTTGCCGGTGCGCACGCTTGAAAATTCGTTGGCGACGACCTCGCCGGTCTTGATCATTTTATCTTCCGCCTCCAGCAAAATATCGTCGGGTGACATAGTCCGCGCAGGCTAACAGCGAAGCGGCGGCGGGTCGAATGAAAATTCACCGTTAAATTATTCGCAAAGATTTTTCAGGGCCGCGGACAAATGGGAAAATCGGAATTGAAAATCTGCTTCAGACAATCTTTTTGGTGCGGCGCGACAACCCGCCAGCGCAAGGGACGGCTCGCTTTCCATCAATCGTGAGCCAAACTTCACCGCCCATTCCGGCACGGGCGGACTCCACGGACGATGCAGCGCGCGGCGCAACTCGCGCATGAAAAACCGGTTGGTCTCGGGATTGAGGCCAACCGCGTTGAACGTGCCGGA
>DASQOZ010000087.1:0-4120 GCA_035644195.1 Candidatus Methylomirabilota bacterium
CATCGCATTCTGGCGCATTACACGCCGCAGTCGCCGGGCGGCCCGATCGCGTTGCAGGATCACCATAACGAAACGCGTTTCCGCAACATCTGGGTGCGACCGATTCAATTGCCCGACGAACCTTGAACAATCAAAACCAAAAAATAAAAATGAAAAAAATCTCCACATTCCTGTTCGCCGCGCTGCTGGCAACCACGTTGCAGGCCGCGCCGAAAAAACTGCTCGTTGTCACCACGACAAGCGGCTTCCGGCACAGTTCGATTCCGACGCTTGAAAAAGTCCTGTCGCAACTGGCGCAATCCAGCGGCGAGTTCACCGTTGATTTTGTCCAGCAGCCGCCGAAGAAACCGGCGAACTTGAAAAAGGACGCGACCGACGCGGACAAGACGGCCTTCAAAACCGCCGAGGACGCATGGGAAGACACCTTGAAAATTTCGCTGCAAAAATTGTCGCCGGATAATTTGAAAAATTATGACGGCGTGGTTTTCGCCAGCACAACGGGAGATTTGCCGATTCCCGACAAGCAGGGTTTTCTGGATTGGATCAAGGCCGGACACGCCTTCATCGGCATTCACGCCGCGACCGACACGTTCCACCATTGGCCGGGATATATTGATATGCTGGGCGGTGAATTTGACCATCACGGCAAGCAGGTGAGCGTTGATTGCATCAATGTTGACCAGTCAAATCCGGCGACGGCAAACCTGCCGAAAGTCTGGACGATTTCGCTGGAGGAAATTTATCAGTTCAAAAATTACGACACGAACAAAGTCCACGACCTGCTCGTGATGGACAAGGATCCGCAAACTGGCGCTCCCGGACATTATGCCGTTTCCTGGTGCAAGGATTACGGCGCGGGAAAAGTTTTTTACACGTCGCTCGGCCATCGCGAAGACATCATTGACACCGATCCCGGTTTGAAAGACCGCAAAAATTCCGTGGAAATCGCCAAGGCATATCAGGCGCACGTCCTCGGCGGCATCGAATGGGCGCTGGGATTGAAGAAATAATTGTCGGCGGATGGTTGCGGATGTATTTTTGAAACCGCAATCTCGCATGAGGCGTCCTTAAATTGATGCCATGCGTGAATGATATGTTTCAATTGTTGTCAAAAGAACGTGACGACAAAAATGAATAAAAAAATCTGCCGGGCATTTTAACAAACGATTGATTATTTACATGAACGAGACAAACGAAACTAAAAAAACCGATTGCTGCGAAAAAACTCAAGCCGGCAATTGCTGCGACCAGTCGCTCGCTTTTCTGGCGTTGCGGCTGTGGCTGGGCGTGCGCGCCCTGCTCGCGGGCGTCGAAAAATTCGGCGCGTATCAAACCATCCAGAAACCGCTGATTGATCCGACGACGGGACAGCCGGATGCCAGCGGCGTGCTGCATAATGTGAGTGTCAAACACTATGCGTTTGCAAATTATTCCGGCATCCCCGCCTCGTTGAAAGATAAATTCGCCAACGAACCGCTGCTGCCGAAGTTCGCGCTGGCAACTTTCGACCATTTGCTTGGCCCGGCGTTGATTGTGACCGGCGTCATGCTGTTGATTGGTTTGGGGACGCGCATTTCTCTGTTCGTGCAAGCGTTGATTTATCTCGCGCTGACGGTCGGCTTGATTCTGATTGATAAGCCGGACGGCATCACTTATCTGGGCGTTCACGTCGCGATGATCGCGTTCGCATTGGTGCTGGCGAAATATAACAAATTTGCGCTTTTCAAAAAATGGTAAAACCATCCATCAACCGCCGCGAATTTATAAGCGTTACAGCCGCCGCCAGTGCCGGGTTGTTGCTGGCTTCATGCAGCCCCGACAATGCACCCGTCGAAAAAAAGAAATCCACGTTGAACGCGCTCAATGTCGCGCTTATCGGTTACGGCATGGAAGGCGGCGTCTTGTCGGAATCGCTGATGAATATCATGGGCACCGGCGACATCAAGGTCGTCGCATTGTGCGACATCTGGGAATACGCCCGTAAAAAAGGCCAGAACACATACAAGGCCAATGGTTTTGATGTCAACGCTTACGAAAATTACGAAGATTTGCTCGCAAAAGAAAAAGATTTGCAGGCAGTCGTCGTCGCCACGCCGGATTTCTGGCACGCGCCAATCACAAATACTTGTTTGAAGGCGGGCTTGCACGTCTATTGCGAAAAAATGATGAGCAACACCATCGAAGGCGCGCGTTCGATGGTAAAGACGATGCGCGAGACGGGAAAACTTTTGCAAATTGGCCACCAACGCCGCAGCAATCCTCGTTATCTTTTTGCCAAGAACCGGCTGTTGGATGACATAAAACTTTGCGGGCGGCTGACTGCCGCCAACGCGCAGTGGAACCGCGCCGTGGCGCCGGATTTTGGCTGGCCAAAACATTCGGACATGACGCCGGAGCAGCTCGCCAAATATGGCTTCAAGGATATGCACCAGTTTCGGAATTGGCGCTGGTTCAAGGGACTTGGCGGCGGGCCGCTGTCCGACCTCGGCGCGCATCAGATTGACATTTTTAACTGGTGGTTCGGCATGACGCCCAAATCCGTCATGGCCAGCGGCGGCCTGGATTATTACACCAACCACGATTGGTATGACAACGCGATGGTGATCTACGAATTTCCGTTGCCGCAAGGCGTTGCCCGCGCGTCGTATCAGGTGCAGACCACGACGAGCGCCGGCGGCGGTTACTTCGAGTTGTTCATGGGCGACGAAGGCACGATCAAAATGTCGGAAGACCCGGCGCTCACCGGGATTTATCGTGAAGAACGTGCGCGTCCGTGGGATGATTTGATCCAGCGGAATATTTTTCTCCCGAAAACCGACAGCACCGCCGATGCCGCCAAGGTGGATGTCCGTGAAACGGAAGCGCTCGCGCGATACGAAATGGCCGTGTCCTTTCTCAAGCCGCCGCACCAGCCGCATATGGAAAATTTCTTCAACGCCATCCGTGGCACGGCGAAACTGAATTGTCCGGCGGACGAGGCGTTCCGCAGCGAATACGTCATTCACAAGGCCAATGAAGCCATTCCCGCGCAAAAAATGATTGCCATCACTCCGCAGGAAGTCGAAGCTTAAGTTGTTTGCATGAAAAATTTATTTTTGAAAATCGCCGCCGCCGTTTTGCTGTTGTCCGCCGCCGCGTTTGCCGGGGACATGACCGTTTTGAAAACCGAATTGCCGCCGCCGATTTTTGTCGGCACGCCCGTGCCGGTCAATGTGCCGAACCTTGAGCCGACGCCGCCGGAAAAACGCCCCGATTTTCTCGTTCCAGCCGGGACAACCAATCTTGCGCTCGGCAAAAAAGTCACCGCCAGCGACACCGATCCCGTGACCGGCACGCTCGACCTTGTAACCGATGGCGACAAAGCCGGCGACGAAGGCTCATGGGTCGAACTTGGTCCCGGCAAACAATGGGTGCAGATTGACCTCGCAAAAGAGGCGGATATTTACGCCGTCATCGTCTGGCATTTTCACCAGCAGAAGCGCGTCTATCGCGACGTCATCGTGCAAGTTTCCGATGATCCTGCGTTCAGCAAGGACGTGACCACGATTTTCAACAATGATTACGCGGGCGATCTCGGCCTCGGCAAGGGCGCGGACATGGCATACATCGAGACTTACCAGGGCAAATTGATCAATGCAAAGGGCGTCAAAGGCCGTTACGTCCGCCTTTACAGCAACGGCAACACGACCAGTAAAATGAACCACTACATCGAGGTTGAAGTGTTTGGCAAACCCGCCGTTTGAATTTCCTCCCTCGCCCCGCCCCAAGCGGGGAGAGGGCCGGGGTGAGGGGAATTGATCTTGAAAACAATTGTCTCCTCCAGCAAAAAATTTACGCCGACGCCATCGCTTGGAATCCGCTGGGCGGTTTTTCTCGCCCTCGCGCTGCTCGCGCTCGCCGTCCGCCTGCCGCAACTCGGCGAACGGCCGATGCACACCGACGAATCCATCAACGCCTACATCACCGGCGAACTCCTTGCCGGAGAAAAATTCCACTACGACCCGCAAGACCGTCACGGCCCCGCGCTTTTTGCCCTTGCCGAACCGCTCGCAAAACTCTGCGGCGCAAAAAAATTTCCAGAATTGACCGAAACACAACTCCGGCTTTCCACGGTTTTGAC
>DASQOZ010000088.1:0-6316 GCA_035644195.1 Candidatus Methylomirabilota bacterium
AGCGGTAATGCCAAACTGCTTTTTGATTTCTGCGCGCAGCAATTCCCGTGAATTTTTTGGAACGGTCAGAAGCAAGTCGAATTGTCCGCGCGGCAGATTTGCCGGCAGAACCATTTGCTCCGGGCCGAAGCCGTAAGCGGTTTGAAGGATTTCTGGAAAACTTGCGCCCCGACGCATCAGCCTTCCTTCAGGACTCATGTCGCTTGACGCGAGGACATAATCCCCCTTGTTCGCATATTTGCTGGGTCGCAGAACTATGACGTCCGGCAGCGGCACCGTGTCTATATTCATCGAATCCCAATGCGCGAAATAATTTTCGACTTCGTTTGCATGAGATTTGTGAATCGCCATCACTGTGACGGTGGGCGTGCCCATAACTAAAAGTGCGCCGATGCTAACGACCGCCGCTGTCTTCATTTTTGTCCATGCCATAAGTTTCAATGTTCCTTTGACCAAAGCCAGAGTTGAACCGCCTGCCGCCGCGCCTTTGGCAATCGCCACGGCAGAAATTGTTTTCGCCAAACCAACCGGCGCGGCTTGAACTGAATTTGTGGAAACCGCTCCGGCGATCGCCGCCGCAGAAAATGTCACGCCGCGCTTGCCAAAAATTTTCCGCAGCTTTTCCAGCGCGCGGTTCACGCGCATTTTCGCCGCATCCTCGCTCGCGCCAATTGCCGCGCCGACTTCGCGCAGATTTTTATTCTCGAAAAATCGCAACACGATGGCATTGCGGTCGCGTTCGCCGAGTCGCATCATCACATCGTCCAAAACCGGCGCGATTTGCGGCCACGCTTCGGATTCAAATTCGTTCAAAGTGGATTGCATGAATGCCTCCTGTTCGCGTTTTTGCCGCCGGATTTCCGTCCGCAAATAATTTGCCGCTGTCAATCGCGTCGTTTGATACAGCCAGCCGGACAGCACAGCGTGCCGGGGCAATTTATTTGCTTTTCTCGCTAAAATTATAAATACCGCCTGTGAAATTTCCTGCGCCGCATGCGCGTCGCCGACATTTCGCAGCGCGACGGAATAAACGAGATTTACATATCGCGATACGATTTCAGCAAACGCCGATTCGGAATCGTTTTCGGCGAATTGTTTCAACAGAGCGATGTCATCCAATTCCGGCATTCACTAATAAATGTCCGCTGAAATGAAAAAGGGAACAAAAAAATCAACCGCTAATCTTCGCTGATTAACGCTAATTGAATTTCTCCGCAGCGAATCCATGCTTGACGCCGCCGCCGGATTTGATTGTCTTGTGTTCATATGAAGACGAAAATTTTTGCGGCACTTGCGGTAATTGGAATTTCCATTGTCATCACCGGTTGCGTCAGCACCGTCAGCGGCACGCACACGCAGGCGATGTCGTTCGGCAAGGATGCGGTTTCCGGGCGTTACGAACGTTCGTTGGATCAGGTTTACGCCGCCGCCGTGCAGGTCGTCCAAAACAACGGCACGATGATCACCGAATATATCCCGCACGACAGCACGAACACCGTCCGCGCCTTGTATGGCAAAGTGAACCAGGAAAATGTCTGGGTGCGTGTCGAAGCCGTTGACCCGAAGGTCACCGAAGTCACCGTGCAGGCGCGCAGCAAATGGGGATCGAAAGACCTCGACCTCGTCCACGAACTGGAAAAGGAAATCGCGCTACAATTGTCTCGGTGAAAAAATCCGGTTGCCTTTCAATCCAACATTTTGTTCATAATCGCCGAGCGTTTTGTCCGGCGATTTTTCCTTTTGCCCTTTGATCTCCAATTTCAAATAGTTCAACCGCGAGCGCGCCAGTTCGCCGACGGGCAAATCGGGAAAGCGTTCGACGATTGTTTCCAAAGTAGGGCGGACCGTTTCGTAATCCGCGCCGCCGCGAACCTGCAGGTCGGCGAACAAATTCAACCAATGCGCCATGTGCTTGGGCGATTGACCCGGTCGGTGGATCAATTGTTCCAATTCATTCGCCGCCAGATCGAGCCGCTTGTAATGTTTTGCGTAAATGATCGCCAATTTCTCCCGAGCTTCACTGTCGAGCGGATGTTGCTCCAGATGCTTCGCCAAATCTTCCGCAAGTTTTTCCGCATTGATTTCTTCGGGAACCAAATCCTGGATCGTGTCGCGCAATCCGGCGCTTTTCATGCCTTCGGGAACGAAAACCGGACGGCGGTCATGCGCCGACAAAAGAATTTTTTCCACGCCGCCCAAATGCGCGATGCGTTGCGCCGCCGCCGTTGAAAGTTCCGTGCCGGGAAATTTTTCAATGATGCGTTGCATCGTCGTGCGGGCGGAATCCACGTCATTCGCAATTTTCAAATGCCAGTCGGCCAGCAGCGTCAGCGCGGCGGCGATTTGTTTGGGCGGCGCCTTTTCCCATTCGCAAAAATGATTCAGCGTCATTTCTGCCGACGGCAAATCTTTTGTGTCCTCGGCCTGAATCGTCGCCAGCAAAATCACGCCCTCGTAATCGTGTGGAAATTTTGCCAATTGCTCGCGCACGGCGACAATCGCTTCAAGCGGCTTCTTTGATTTTCTTTTTGAAAGCGCGATGGAATAATATGGCTTTGGTTCAATTTCCTCTTTGCCGCCGTCGTAAAGTGACGAGATCGGATTGGCAATCAAATCTGCGATACCGTGACGCCAGGTTACAACCATCGCTAAACTGGCAATAAGCGCAACGCCGAGACCATAAAGGCCATTGCCTCCCCCCTTAATAAAATTCGGCACCGCAACACCAAATTCGAGCCAGACCGCTACAATCGTTACGATCCATTTCAAAATTAATTTCGGCGGATCATCGCTGCGTTTGAGAGACCACACGGCCAGCCAAATGAAAAAAACGATGGCGATAAGCGATAAAGCAGCGTTCAAAACAATTTGTAAAATGTGAACCATTGGTTTGCCGCAAATTCGTCCCGTTCGCGAACGGACGCAAGTAAATTCAACCGTAACGAAACGGCTTGGACATCGAGAACGTGTTCGGCAAATGCCGGATTTCGCGAACTTCGCCGTCGTTTAGCAAAACTTCCACGATGTCGAAACGAATTTTAACCTGCGGATTGTTCAGCTTGCGCAAATAATCCAGCGCGCATTTTGAAAGGCGACGGCGTTTTCCGGCGTTTACTGCTTTTGAAGGCCGCGACCAATCTTCCGACGAACGCGTTTTGACTTCAATAAATGCAAGGCAATCGCCGTCGCGGAAAATCAAATCAATTTCACCTCGTTCGGAATCGAAATTGGCCGTGAGAAATTTCATTCCCTGTTTCTGCAAAAGCTTTTTCGCCGCGCGCTCGCCCAATTCGCCGCGCCGCAAATGTTCCGGCTTGGCTTTGCCGACAAACCGTGCCTTCAATTTTTCCAAAAGATTCATTCAGCCACGGATTGAACACAGATTAAACACGGAAAAATCTTTTCGGAAAAAATCTGTGTTTAATCCGTGTTTCATCTGTGGCTAAAAAGATCGAGTTCCTTGGGCTTCATCGGTGAAAAACTTTTGCGATGGACCGCGCACGCGCCGAATTTTTTAATCGCCGCGAAATGCTGCGGCGTCGGATAACCTTTGTGTTCGGCAAAACCGTAGCCGGGAAATTGTTTGTCCAGTTCGCGCATCGCGCGGTCGCGCGTGACTTTGGCCAGCACGCTCGCGGCGGCGATGGAATAACTTTTCGCGTCGCCTTGCACCAGCGGCGTTTGCCGGTAGGGCAGCCATTTGATTTTGATGCCGTCCACCAAAACGTGTTCCGGTTTCGGCTGCAATTGGTCCAGCGCAAGATTCATCCCATGCCACGCAGCCTGACGGATGTTGATGCGGTCAATCGTTTCAACGTCAACAGTCGCAATGGCAAAACGGATTTCGGGATGCGAAGTAATTTTTTCAAAAAACTTTTCACGTTCGTCTTCGGTCAATTGCTTGGAATCGTTCAGGCCGCGAAATTTTGAAGGCAATCCGCTTTCGTGCCAGCTTTTCGGAAAAACAACTGCGGCGGAAACGACCGGTCCGGCGAGCGGGCCGCAACCGGCTTCGTCCACGCCTGCAACATACGACAAGCCCTGCTGCCAGAGTTCGCGTTCGTATGCGAGACGGTTCCAGAATTTTGCCACGCGACAAGCATCAATTTTTTTCCGCGCCGGTCAAAGCAAAGTTGTTCAAGTTATTCACAGCTTCAGCTTTGTCCGCAGATTTAGCAGATTTTCGCAGATAAAATTCTGAAAAACCTGAAATGAAAATCTGTGTTTAATCTGTGGCTAAATGTGCGCGTGAAAATCGTCGGCATCATTCCTGCGCTTCGCTTTTCACCACTTGCGAGCAAGAGCTTTTTAAGATAAAAATGGATTGTGACTGCGACTGCCGAAAAACTTAAAACGAAATTGGTTGATCTTCCAGCCGACGACCGGGCGCGCCTCGCCCATTTTCTCATTCAATCGTTGCCACCTCCGTCAGCCATGACGGAATCCGAATTTGACGCGGAATTGGAAAAGCGCGGACACGAAATCCGGCAGGGAAAAGCCAAAGGCGAGCCTGTGGAAAAAGTTGTCGTCGAATTGCGCAAAAAATTTTCGTGAAACCTGTCAACGTCCATTCCGCCGCGCGGCGCGAATTGGCCGAAGCGATGGCATGGTATGACGAACGTTGCGCCGGTCTTGGGCTTGATTTGCTGGACGAATTTCAAAAAGCGGCGGCGAAATTGAAACGGCATCCCGAATTTTGTCCGCGTTACAAGCGCACGAATTTTCGCAAACAAAAATTAGAGCGATTTCCTTACTTGATTTTCTTTCTCGAATTGCCTGATTGTGTTTGGATTGCGGCGATTGCTCATGGCGCACGCGAGCCGGATTATTGGAAACACAGAAAACCTGAATGAAAATTGTCGGCATCATTCCCGCGCGCTTCGCTTCGACGCGGTTTCCCGGCAAGCCGCTCGCGCTAATCGCGGGCAAGCCGCTCATCCAACACGTCGTCGAGCAATGCCAGAAGGCGAAATCGCTTTCGGAAATCATCGTCGCGACGGACGACACGCGCATCTGGGAAGTGGCGCAGAATTTCTGCCGCGTGGAGATGACGCGACCGGAACATCCGAGTGGCTCGGATCGAATTGCGGAAGTTGCCGAAAGAATTTCGTGCGACGCGATTGTGAACATTCAGGGCGACGAGCCGACGATTGATCCGAGTGTGATTGATTCCGTCGCAAACGCTTTGACCGATTGCGAAATGTCCACGGCCGCGACGCGCATTAAAAATCCCGCCGAGCTGGACAATCCGAACGTCGTGAAAGTTGTTGTCAACGCCGCCGGTCACGCGTTATATTTTTCGAGGCGCACGATTCCGTATCTGCGCGAGGCCGCCAGTGGTTCGACGAGCGAACAGTTGGCGGCGTTTGCTTTTTTGAAGCATCTGGGCATTTACGGTTACCGGCGCGAGACGCTGCTGCGGCTGGTGAAATTCCCGGTGTCGCCGCTGGAAAACGCGGAGAAGCTGGAACAGTTGCGCGCGTTGGAAAACGGTATCGGCATCGCCGTCGTGAAAGTGGATTACGACAGCATCGGCGTGGACGCGCCGGAGGATGTGGCGAAAGCGGAAAAGATTTTAACGGCAGCAAAGTCAAAGTGATAAAATATGCTATCAGTCAAACATAGAGCGCCTAGAAATCGCACTTTGACGTGTTCTCCACATGAAAGCGGAAAATTCAGCCAGAGTTTGTTGCACCTTTCAGAACCGGCGGAAATTTCCCAGATTGAAAATTCCATAATCAACCAGGATTTTTTCAAAGCGATTCCATTTTTGCCGCGCGGATTCATTGATCTCTTGATTCTTGATCCGCCATATAATCTTTCCAAAGACTTTAATGGTCATCTTTTCGAGGAAAAAGAGGAAGATGATTACAGAAAATGGTTTTCGGATGTCATAAACCTTCTTAAGCCGGTTCTTAAAAGCACGGCGACGATTTATGTCTGTTCGGATTGGAAAACATCGGTGTTGATTGCACCAATTCTCGAAAAGAAATTTTGTGTCAGAAATAGAATAACTTGGGAACGCGACAAAGGGCGCGGTGCAAAAATGAATTGGAAAAACAACACCGAGGACGTTTGGTTTTGCACGATGTCGGAAGATTTTTTCTTCGACGTGGACTCGGTGAAAATGAAAAGAAAAGTAATCGCACCCTACCGGCATTCCAACGGCAGCCCAAAAGATTGGGATGAAAGCGCCGACGGCAATTTTCGCCTGACGCATCCGTCCAACATTTGGACTGACATCACAATTCCATTTTGGTCAATGCCCGAAAACACGGATCATCCGACTCAAAAGCCGGAAAAGTTGATTGCCAAA
>DASQOZ010000089.1:0-10085 GCA_035644195.1 Candidatus Methylomirabilota bacterium
TGCCAAACCAAGCCCAAAATTGTCTGGCACGACGACGCGGCGGATTTTTTTCTCGCGCAGTATTTCGCGGATGACGTGCGCGTAGGCAGGACGCTTGATTCCTTTTGCACGGACTTTGCGTTGGATTTCGCTCAATGAAACGACGCGGCAAGGCGATTTTTTCTTGGCGCGGTCAATTTCCAGATCGCTCATGACGATGAGCGGCCGCCCGGCGATTTGCAGATAGATGAATGGATCCGGCACGCCAATGCCGGTGGCGTAAAGCATGTTCGCGTCGCGGTCGCTGTCGGCGACCATTAATAAAACATCGCTCATTTTTGAAACCGCAGATTACGCGGATAGTTAAGAGAAATAAATTTTTAATCCGCGTAATCCGCGGTTTCAAGTTCCGAATAATCTGTCTCCCGCGTCGCCCAAACCCGGCACGATGTAACCGCGCTCGTTCAATTTTTTGTCAACGGCAGCGGTGAAAACCGGCACGCGCGGATAATTTTGCTGAACCATGCGAATGCCTTCCGGCGCGGCGACCAGATTGACGAGCCGAATATGTTTTGCGCCCTGCTCCACCAGTAAATCAATTGCAGCCACGGCGCTGCCACCGGTTGCAAGCATCGGGTCAATCAGAACAACTTCAAATTGTCCGAGATTTTTCGGAAAACTTTTGTGGTAGAATTGCGCGCGCAACGTCGTTTCCTCGCGTTTGAGTCCAATGAAACCGACCCGCGCGTGAGGAATCAATTGCAAAATGGAATCGAGCATTCCGAGTCCAGCGCGCAAAACGGGAACGAGCACGACTTCGCGTTCGAGTTGAAAACCTTGCGCCGTGGCGAGCGGCGTTTGCACGGAAATCTTTTTCAGGCCGAAATTCCGCGTGGCTTCGTAAATCATCAGCGACGCAATTTCGCCGAGCAGTCGGCGGAATTCCTGCAGCTGCGTCCGTTTGTCACGCAGCCGCGCAAGGTTGTGTTGCACCAACGGATGCGCGATGACCGTGACGTTTTTCATTTATAAAATTGTAGCGGCGCTCTGTGAGCGCCGGACGTGTGTTCCAGAAAAACGGCGGTCATAGACCGCCGCTACAGCAATGAATTTCTTTCGAAACCATTTCATCAGTCGGTCGGCGGCAGCCAGAGGAAGTAACGTTCACCGGCCTGCAACTTCGGCGCTTCGACACCGAGATCAAGCTTGATGTCGTGTGCCTTGCTGCTTTGGCCGAACATGGAAAGAAAATCACCAATGTCGTAACGCTCGCGATACTCAATTAAATTTGCGTTGCCAATCTTTGTAATTTCTTTTGTCTTTTTCACGGCATCATCGAAATCGCCGAGTTGATCCACGAGGCCGAGCTTCAACGCTTGTTTTCCGGAGACGACACGACCATCGGCATAACTCATCCAATCGGATGAAAGCGCGCGGCCTTCTTTTTGATTTATCTCGTGCGCGGCACTGCGGCCTTTCGCGACGATGTTCGTAAATTGGCCGTAAGTGTCCATGATGAGATTTTGGATCATTTCATGTTCGTCGGCGGGAATTTCATTGGTCTCGCGCATTCCGCTCAACATATCCTTGTGCTTTCCGCTTTTGTAGACGTTCGGCGCGATGCCGATTTTATCCATGAGACCGCGATAGTTGATTCCTTCCATGATGACGCCGATGCTTGCGGTGAGCGTCAAATCGTCAGCTTCTATCCAACGGCATGGCGCGGAAATATAATATCCGCCGCTCGCCGCAAGGCTGCCCATTGAGCAAATCACCGGTTTTTTCGAATCGTTCTGAAATTTCACGAGCAATTTATTGATTTGGTCGGACGCCATGACTTCGCCGCCGGGGGAATCCACTTTGAGAAGGACGGCTTTAACGCGCGCGTCGTCCGATGCGCGATCCAATTGCGCGCGAATCACGTCCACCATGTTGTTGCCCGCCTGATCCGATGTGTGGCTCGTGATGATGCCGTCCACCGTGACGACGGCGATTTTATTGTGCGAATCGTTGTCCTTGAGCAGAACTTCGTCGAGGCGCGGGCCGGCTTCGCGCATCGCGCGCGGAGCAAAGCCGCGATTTAATCCGCTGGTGAAATTCAGCGCGTGCGAAATCGCCTGCACGAAATTTCCAAACAAACTGAAACACAACAGCACAATCAGGACGATGGCGAAAATCATCCAACCCCGGCTCTTGCGCGGTTTTTGCGGCGGAGCGGCGATGATCGGCGGCGGTGTCAGCGGCGGCGGCATATCGCCGGAAGAAAAGTTCATTTCCATAATGGGCGAAACCTAGCGCAAAGCCCGATGCGGAGCAAGCAGACTTGACGAACGGATTGCTCAAATCGCAAAAGGCGTTGCAGGAAGCTTAACGCAACGCGCAAAGTTTTTCGCATTAGTAAACGGACGATGAACATCTGATGCAACGGAAACCGAATCGAAAATTCCACGCCAAAATTTCTCACCTCAAAAACAGAATTGGCTGAATTTCACCGCCGATTCGAAAACAAACAAGAATTAAACACTGTGCAAAACTTTTGCGGCGGCGCGGATTGTGCGGCCAATGTCCGCCGCCGTGTGCGCCGTGGAAATAAAGCCGGATTCAAATTGCGACGGCGCGAAATAAATTCCCTCGTCCAACATTCCGTGGAAAAATTTCGCGAAACGCGCGCGGTCGCCATTCATCGCATCGGCCAGATTGTGAACCGGATCGCTGGTGAAATACGCGCAGAACATCGAGCCGCAGAAATTGAATTGCATCGGAATTTTTGCCGACTTCGCCGCGTCGCGCATTCCAGTTGCCAATTGTTCGCCAAGTTTTTCGAGCAGCACATATTTATTTCCGCTTTCCGAATTCAATTCTTCCAAGTTGGCAACGCCCGCCGCCATCGCAATCGGATTTCCGCTCAACGTGCCAGCCTGATAAACCGGGCCGAGCGGCGCGAGCAAATCCATGATTTCTGCCCGCCCGCCAAACGCGCCGACGGGCAATCCGCCGCCGATGATTTTTCCAAGACACGTCAAATCCGGCGAAATGTTGAAACGTTCCTGCGCGCCGCCTTTGGCAAGACGAAAACCGGTCATCACTTCGTCGAAAATCAAAAGCACGCCGTTCTTTTTTGTGATTTCGCGCAAAAATTCCAGATAACCGCGTTTCGGCAAATATAAACCGGCATTGCCCGGAACCGGCTCGACGATGATTGCGGCAATTTTATTTTTGTTCGCTGCGAAAACTTTTTTTACTGCGTCAATATCATTGAACGGCGCGACAATCGTGTGCTGCGTGAACGCCGCCGGAACACCCGCGCTGTCGGGATTTCCAAATGTGAGCGCGCCGCTGCCAGCTTTTACCAAAAGCGAATCAGCGTGACCGTGATAGCAGCCGTCGAACTTGATGATTTTGTCGCGCTTCGTGAATCCGCGCGCCAGCCGGATCGCGCTCATGCACGCTTCCGTGCCGGAATTGGTCATGCGAACTTTTTGGATGCTTGGAATCAATTCGCAAATCAGCTTCGCCATTTTGACTTCGAGCGGATTGGGAATTCCAAAGCTCGTGCCGTGTTCGGCGGCGGCTTTGACGGCGGAAATAATTTTCGGATGCGCGTGGCCGAGAATCGCCGGACCCCACGTGCCGACGTAATCAATCAATTCGTTGCCGTCCATGTCCCAAATGCGCGCGCCTTTGGCTTTATTGACGAAGAATGGATTTCCGCCAACGGCGCGAAAAGCGCGCACGGGAGAATTCACGCCGCCAGGAATATAATTCAGCGCTTCGGCAAAAAGTTTTTCAGATTGCGTGCGGTTCATGCGAACAGATTAAGAATGGAAACGGTTACGGAAGTTTGCAGTTTAATTCTGTATTCGGTGGAGTAAAATTAATAGTTTTATTGCGAGTATCTATCACAGCATTGCCACTTTCCAATGTTCGAAAGTCTATGTAACCGAAATATGGCTCGTTGTTGTCCGGATATATGTAAACTGTTCCCCAATGAAGGCTTTGATAGGGTGTAACGTTCACCGTCACATTTGTGATAATCTTGGGATTGCCTGTTCCGCCATTCGCCAAAATGGAATGGCCGCTGAAATCAGATATTGAAAGGTGCCACTGTCGCACAGCCGTCATCGTAAACACAGGGCTATTCGCTCCGGTATCTACTATGAAACGACCTGCCACTCCATTCATGGAAAGTTGAATAGTGGGACGGCCGTTATAATTATCCTCGATAGGAATGCTAAAGCCATTCGCTTCATGAAATTCAATCTTTGAATTATTCAACTGTGTGGCACAGCCACCCATTAGCAGTAAAGGCAAAATTAGATATGCTCTGAACATAGTGTGAGTATGATACCTAACGATTAGCTGCAATCAACTTTGCTGTCGTCAAAAATCTTTGTCCAGCCATTTTCAATGGCGCAAAAACGTTTCCGCCAGCGAGCCGTGTTCGGTGCGAATTACCGTTCCCGGATTGATATTGTGCCGCGCGAACCAGCCGTCTTTGGTTTCCAAAACGAATTGGATGTTGTCGCTGGTGGCGGCGACGGGAACGTTGTCATTTTTTTTCAGATGATGGATTTCTTCGATGACGCCGTCGGGTGAAATGTAAGCGGCGGAAAGCGATTCAGGACAATTCGTCATCCAAAACGAAGCGCGCATTGGATACGGCAAAATAAAAAGCATCGAATCGGTTTCCTGGATGTTCGTGCGAAACATCATGCCGGTCATTTCCTCTTTTTGAGAAAGCGCAAGTTCCGTGTCCAACGTTTCCGCGCCAAGATAAATTTTCATCGTTTGCAATTTCGGCTGCGCTTGAGCGGGCAAAGAATTTTCAGCGGGCGCGGCAACGGGTTCCTGCTCTTTGCAGCCGAGAAAAAAAATCCCAGCAAGCAGCAATGAAAAAATGTTTTTCAATTTCACGGACGGAGTTTGCCGCAAACAGCAGACGTTTTCAATTGTCCTTCAACAATTGATTTTTGAGAAGTTCGCGGAACAATTCATAAACGATAGAACGGCGATTGGCATAAACGCAATCAATGATTCGCGTCCCGTCGCGATGAATTTCCTTGAAGATAATCCGATAGTTTTGCACGCGAAGCCGTTGCCAGCCGGTTAAATCGCCTTCGAGATGTTTCACGTCGCTCGAATGGTTGGCAATGCACTTGATTCCGGCACGCACGGCTTTTTTCGGGTCAGGCGCGAGCGATTGGATGAAATGTTCGACCTGCGGCGACTGGCGGAATTTAGTCATCGAACGCCATTTCTTTCATCGGCAATTTTCCGGCTTGATACGCCCGGATATTTTTCATCGCTTCCTCATCGCCTAAAATTTCCAACGTGTCGAGCAACGCCTCGACTTTTTCAGCGGACAAAATAAACGCCACTGTTTCACCGTGCTCGGTGATGGCCACTTGTCCCTGCCGCCGCGCCAGCCGGACGGCGGCGCTGCCGTTTTGGTTCAACCGGCTCATGGTCATCGTAGTTTTCATTGAAAAAAATGTATCATTTTTGTTTTGGCTGTCAAGCCTGTGAAAAACCGGCGCATGGGGTGTTCACCTACTATTGCAACTTGCAAATGCCAAATAAGCTCACTCAAAATTCAGAGTAAAAATTAAATATCATCAACTCGCCGGAGCAAAATCATGAAACGCAAAGATAAAAAGCCAGCATTCAATCCATCGGCGTCCATGGCGCGTCGAGCCATAACTTCATCCAGCAGTTCGGCCACGACCGAGACGAGCGCGGCGTTGTTGCGCGAACTGGTCGCGCACTTGCGGCAAAATCGAACTCAATTGCGCGAGGAGTGGGCGAAGCGCATCACCGAGTCACAATTGATGACGGCGATGACGAAGGAAGAAATTTTCACGGAAGCCACGTCCGTGTATGACAACTACGTCGAAGTGCTCGAAACCGGCAGCGTGGAAGCGTTGCAGGCTTACGCGCGCAACCTTTCCGAACGTATCATTCCGCGCGGCGTCGAAACGCACGAAGTCTTGGGCATCGTGTTGCTGCTGCGCGACGTGTTGGCGCGCTCGCTGTTCAAAAAATATCAAGCAGATTTCGATTTGCTCAATCGCGTGCTCGACTCTTACGAACCGGCGGCGAACCGTATCGCGAACACCGTGGGCGTTTCGTTCGTGCAGGAGCGCGAACGTATCATCCGCCAGCAACAGGAAGCCATCCGCGAATTGTCCACGCCGGTGTTGCAGGTGCGCGAGCGCTTGCTGATTTTACCGATCATCGGCGTGATTGACTCGCAACGCGCGCGGCAATTGACGGAACAACTGCTTCGCGGCATCCGCAACAACCGCGCGAAAGTCGTCGTCGTTGACATCACGGGTGTGCCGACGATTGACTCGACCGTAGCGAACCACTTGGTGCAAACGGTGGAAGCGTCTCGTCTCATGGGCGCAAGCGTCATCATCACCGGTCTGTCTTCGGAAATCGCTCAAACGTTGGTGACAATCGGCGTGGATTTGAGCAAGATGAACGCCGTCGGCGACTTGCAAGGTGGTATCGAAGAAGCCGAACGCCTGCTGGGCTACAAAGTCATGCTCATGGTCGAAGCGACCACACCGCAGGAACAAAAAGCATAATTTATCATGCATGTTCCAGTCCTCAAGCAGGGCGGCTATTTGATCGCCAGCGTCCAGTCCGTTCTTTCGGACGCCGACCTGCTGCAATTGCGCGACGACCTCGCGGAGCGCGTCGGCCAATTCCGTTCGCGCGGCGTCATCATTGACGTGACCGTCCTCGACGTGATTGATTCCTTTGCCACACGCACATTGCGCGCGGTCGCGCATATGTTGAAACTTCGCGGTGCGGAAACAGTCATAGTTGGCATACAACCTGATGTAGCTTTCGCGATGGTGCAATTGGGATTGACGCTCGAAGGCGTCGGAACCGCCCTGGACTTGGAAGAAGGGCTGGCATATCTCAACCGTCTGTCCAAAAAGAACGTGAAACATGGAAAATGATGGCACTCACGTCGCGATCAATTCGAATGCCGACATCGTAGAGGCGCGGCAAAAAGGCCGGGCGCTGGCAATCGAGTTGGGTTTCGACGGATCAGATTTAACCCTGATTGCTGCGGCGATTTCTGAAATCGCCCGCAACATCGTTGACCACGCCAAGACGGGCGAAATCATGCTCAATGCTGCTGCTCAAGGCAGCAAACGCGGCATTTGCATCATCGCTGCGGATCAAGGCCCCGGAATCAAGGATGTCACAAAAGCGATGCAATACGGCTATTCCACGCGCAAAGGACTCGGCGTCGGATTGCCCGGCGCGAAATGGTTGATGGATGAATTTGATATTGATACCAAGGTGGGTGTGGGGACAACTGTGACGATGAAAAAATGGCTGCACTGAAAAATAAAAGCGGGAGACGACGTGAGGAGTCTCTATTTATATACGAACAAAAAATGAGACTCGTTACCTCGTCTCCTACAAGTTAAATGACTGCCACAGTTGAAAAAAAATCCGAGACGATTGAATGGAGCGTGGCATCGCGCCCGCTCACGGGCCAGATCGTTTCCGGCGACCTGCACGTTGTCAAATTTTTTGACGATTGTGTCCTGCTTGCGGTGATTGACGGCGTCGGCCACGGCAACGAAGCGGACAAAGCCGCGCACGTTGCCGCCGAAATCATCGAAAAAAACACGAGCGAATCCACCATTTCGCTGATGAAGCTTTGTCACGAAGCGCTTGCCAACACACGGGGCGCGGTGATAACTCTGGCTTGCCTGAATTTTCATGAAAATGCCATGAACTGGCTCGGCGTCGGCAACGTCGAGGGCAGTCTCTTTCGCGCCGACCCGAACGTCACGCCCGCGCACGAAAACATTTTGCTGCGCGGCGGCCTTGTCGGTTATCAATTGCCGTCGCTGCAAGCGAGCGTGTTGCCGATCATGCGCGGCGACCTTTTGATTTTTGCGACGGATGGTTTGCACGCAGGATTTGACCAGCGGATCAATCTGACGGAAACGCCCAAGCAAATTGTCGACGGCATCTTGAGCCGGCATTTCAAGGGAACGGACGACGCGCTGGTGCTGGCGGTCCGTTATCTGGGCGCATCGCAATGAAAAAAAACGCGCGCATCCTCGCGCGACGTTACGCCGCGACGCTTCAAAAATTTCTCGCCAGCCGGCAGGAAGCGACCCTCGAACGCGCTTATAAACTGGGACGCGCGGCAAACGCGGACAAACTGGGCATCCTCGATCTCGCGCGGATTCATCAGGACGCGCTGGATGAACTGCTGCAACTTTCCGCAGGCGGAAAAAAACGGCGGCAACTTCTGGACGCCGCGCAAACTTTTTTCCTCGAATCGCTCTCGCCATTTGAAGCGGCGCATCGCGGTTTTTCCGACATGAACAACTGGTTGCAGGAACGCAACCGCCAGTTGGAAAACGAAATCGCCGAGCGCCAGCAGGCCGAGCGCGCGGCGCAAACCAGTGAATCGCGGCTGCGCGCGATTTTGGACCACAGTCCGGCGGTCATTTTTCTGAAAGACGCGCGCGGACGCTATCTGCACGTCAACCGCCAGTTTGAAAAACGATTTAACTTTGCTGAAAATGACGTTGTTGGAAAAACCGACCGCGAACTTTTTTCACGCAAGCAGGCGGCAATTTTTCAAGCCAACGACCGCAAAGTGTTGAGCGAAGGCTGCCCGATGGAATTTGAAGAGACGGCGCGCTATCGCAACGGCATTCATACCAGCATCGTGTCGAAATTTCCGCTGCGCGGCCCGAAGGGAAAAATTTACGCGCTCTGCGGCATCGCGACGGACATCACGGCGCGCAAAAATGCCGAGGAAGAATTGCGCCAGAGCGAGGAACGGTTCCGCCTGCTGGTCTCGCACGTGAAAGACTACGCGATTTATATGCTCTCGCCCGACGGCCGCGTCGCCAGTTGGAACGCGGGCGCGGAGCGCATCAAAGGCTGGCGCGAAAACGAGATCGTCGGAAAAAATTACGCGCAATTTTTCACATTCAAGGAGGCCAAACGCGGCCAGCCGCGCCGCGAATTGGAAATCGCGTTGCGACAGGGACGTTATGAGGGGGAAGGCTGGCGCGTGCGCAAAGACGGCTCGCGGTTTTGGGCCAACGTCATCATATCGCCGGTGCGCGGCCGCGCCGGGAAGTTGCTTGGCTTTGCAAAAGTGACGCGCGACATGACTGAAAGCAAATTGACCGAGGAAGCGTGGCGCCAGCTTTCCAACAAAATCCTTCACGCGCAGGAAGAAGAGCGCAAACGCATCAGCCGCGAACTGCACGATGAAACCGGGCAGGCGCTCACGGCCATCAGCGTGATGCTCGCCTCGTTGAAAGGCCAAGGCTCGGCGATTTCCAAACCTTTTGAAAAGAAAATCGCCGAAACACAACGGTTGCTCGAAAAAACAATGGAATCCATCCACCGTTTTGCGCGTGAATTGCGCCCTTCCATGCTGGATGAATTGGGATTGATTCCCGCCCTGCGCTCGCACGCGAAAAATTTTGCCGAGCGCACCGGACTTCATGTGCGGCTGAAGGGAAATCCTCTGGTTGAAAAATTGAACGGCGAGCAAAAAACGGTGTTGTTTCGCGTTGCGCAGGAAAGTCTTACCAATGTTGCCAAACATGCGCGCGCCAGCCGTGTGAACATTTCCATTCGCAAATCGGGCGGCGATTTGCTCATGGAAATCATGGACAATGGCAAATCATTTAACGACGGCACCGCCGATTTAACGAAAAGAAAACAGCGCCTCGGCTTGCTGGGAATGCAAGAGCGTGTTAGGCTGGTCAGTGGCCGGTTTATTATCAAGCCGGCGCCCGGCAAAGGAACGAACGTGAGTGTAACCATTCCGTTCAAACCAGCAAACACACGGTTTTAGAAAACGATGACAAGGAGAATCCGTATGGAAAAAATTCGAGTTCTATTGGCTGACGATCATACCGTAGTGCGGCAAGGACTAAAGGTCTTGCTTGAAGCAGAACCGGACATCGTCGTCGTCGGCGAGGCGAACACCGGGCGCGAAGCCGTTCAACTCACCAAAAAACTTCTGCCCGAAGTCGTCGTCATGGACATCGCCATGCCCAACCTCAACGGCTTGGAAGCCACGCGCCAGATCTTGA
>DASQOZ010000090.1:0-41012 GCA_035644195.1 Candidatus Methylomirabilota bacterium
GCCCGCGACCATCGGCCCGCACTTTGTCCGGCGGAAGAACCGCCGCCACAATGTCCCATTGTTCTTTGGTCAATTCCATCCATAACCACCTACACATCAATGGCAAAAATCACAAGCCCTATTTATGAGATGCGCTCTAATCAAGCTGCAGATTATTTAGTTCAGCACGCGCAAATATTGGCTTGGCGACTTTCACATGAGGGATTTCAATGTTTTGTTCCAAAAGATATGACGGCTGTTTCAACTGAACGCGACGGGATGGTTTACGATGCTTAAAAATTCTACTGCTTCACCGGCGCAGACACTTCATCCGGCGTTTTGATCGTCGGCAATTCTCCGGGTTTCATGCGTCGCACGCCGCCGACAACGATGATGTCGCCGTTGTCATTTACATCGAGGCGCGGTCGCGCATTTAATAAATCATACACATCCTGCTGCGTGATTTCGCCGTCGGGATTGATGATGGAATAAATGAACATCTGCGCGCCGCTTTGATAGATGACATGAAGATTACTTTTCCTGTCCAATTGCGCTTCCGGCTGGCTGAATGAAACCATCGGTCCGATGGCCGAAACTTTGAAGATGCGCGTCCGGGATTGGTTGCTCACGAGCACATACATTCGCAATTGCTGCCGCAAATAATTCGCCTCCTCCAAAATATATTTGCGGACTTCTGGCGGACGGTTCGTGACATCGGCGGGCATCGGCACGCCGAAATCGCGCGACCATAATTCCGCGCCGTCAATGATGTCAAATGCCATCGGCAGGCTGGAAAAATCCTTGTCCCATTCCTTGATGTGAACGGTGGCGACAAGGCGGTAACGTCCGGCGTTTTTCAAACCAAAATACGGCGCCAGATTCATTTTCTTCGTGGCAATTTGAGAGGAGTCCAAAGTGAATGCGTCAATGACCGGCGGCTCGGAATTTTTCTGCACGACAAAATTGCCATCCGCCGGCTGGATGTTGAATCTCAACCAATTTTCATCCGCGCCCAAGTGCAACGTCTGGCCGGAATTGTTGATCACGCGCACGGTGGCCGGCAATGATTCGCCGGGCAGAAATTGATCCTGATCCAGCTTCACTTCCACGCTGACGACTTGCGCCGATGCGCGGAAAAATGTCAGCGCAGTCAAAATGAAAATGGACAATAAGAATCTCATTTGAGTTTGGACACTCTAAACGTCGAAACGTTTGTGGCAATTCTTAAATGCGGGATTCAAATTTGAAAATTAGAGACAAGCGCGACGCCTGTCCTAGGTTTATTTCCAATAATTCCAATCCACGTCGGGAAAAATGTTGTCGAGCGATTCGATTTCGCCGAGCCATTTCTCGTTGATGCCCGTCGCGGTGATCTGGTCATGCAGTGAAATGAACCGGAGCAAATGGTCTTTCACGCGGCGGCGCGCATATTCGGAACTCGTGTCTGCGCGCAAAATGAACGGCCAGTCGCTGGCCTGCGCGAGAAGCAATTCGCGGGCGGCTTGTTTCAACGCCCGCGCTTTCGCGCCGGTTGCCTTCGGAAATTTTTTTGCCAGCGCGCTCATCCGCTCCTGCGCGACTTGCAAATGAGGATAAATCCATTCGTTTTTTTCGTTCAGCCATGCGCGCCAGTAACCTTCCTCGCCCCAACTCGACGCGCTCGGCGTGGCTATCTGGTTCGTCGGATGCCGCGCAAGATATTCGCCCGGCGTGATGAGCGAGACGATTTTTTGGTCGTAAAAAAGTTTGCGTGCGAAGTAATCGAGAAATTCCGGCCCTTCATACCACCAATGGCCGAACAGTTCCGCATCGTAAGGCGCGACGGCGAGCGGCGGGCGATCCAGAATTCCCGTGAGCCGCTGCACTTGCGCCGCGCGCTCGTCCAAAAAATGTTGCGCATGTTCGCTCGCGGCCTTCAACGCCAGATCGCGTTCGTAAATTTCCTTTTGCGCCGCGCCGCCGGTGATGCGGTAGTATTTGATGCCGGTGAAGCCGCGATTTTCCGGCGAGGGCAAATGCGGCTTGACGTAATCAAAATCCAAATCGAAACCGATGTCGCGGTAAAAATCGCGATAACGCGCGTCGCCCGGATAACCCTCGTGCTTGCTCCAAACCTGGCGCGACGAATTGTAGTCGCGACCAAATGCCGCAATTCCATTCGGTGTGAAAATCGGCGCAAAAGTGCCGTAACGCGGTTGCGGCCGTGCGTGCAAAACGCCGTGCGTGTCGAGGCTGAACCAGCGGATGTTTGCTTCCTGCAAAAAAGTTTCCACGCCGTCCACGTAAGCGCATTCCGGCAGCCAAATGCCGCGCGGGTCGCGACCGAAACAGGTTTTGTAATGGTCACGCGCCGTCAAAATCTGCGCGCGGATGGATGACGGATGGTTCGTCAGCAACGGCAAAAGCGCGTGCGTCGCGGCGGTGGTGATGATTTCAATCCGCCCTTCGTCCTGAAATTTTTTGAAAGCGTCCACCAGATTGCCGCCATAAAATCGCCACGTCTCGCGCGCCAAGGAAAATTCGTGATGATACATCCATGACAATTCGCGAAAGGCGCGATCCCAATGCGTCCGATGGATTTCCTTTTCTGCAAGCACGATGAGGTCGTCCAAATGCCGCTCGTAACGTCGTTGCAGCAACGGATCGAGCAGCATCGAGCAAAGCGTCGGCGAAAGCGAAAGCGTGATGGGCGTTTCCATTCCATCGCGCCGCCAGCCTTCGAGAATTTGGATGAGCGGAATGTAAGTTTCCGTGACGGCCTCGAACAGCCAGCTTTCTTCCAGAAATTTTTCGTGTTCAGGATGGCGCACAAACGGCAGATGCGCGTGCAGGATGAGTGAGAAATAGCCTTTCATGTTCCCGGAAAAAATTTATTCCATTCTGTCGGAAATCCAATCCGCCAGCGTTTTCGATTTAATCAAAGCGATCATGCCAAACAGAAACGGAATGGATTTCAACACGCAAGGAAAAATTTGAACCGGCGTTTGGTGAACGTCGGACGCGACCCAATACAGACTCAATTCCAAAATGCTCCAGCCGATGAGCGCTGCGGCAATAAACCGCACCAACATCAAAGCTCCGCGATGAGGCGCGTCCATGAGATTAGACATTTTCAGGCGACGGCGATTTCAACGACGGGTCTTGCGGATGAACGCCGACATCGCCGAGATATTCCGTTGCCCGGCTGAATTTCAAACCTGCCGCGCGCGCGTCCGTGCCGTCGGCAGAAACGGCCACGGCCGGCAAATCGTATTTTCCGTCCGGCAATGAAAAGCGATAGCTGAACGAGCCGTCGGGGCGCAATTTGATTTCTCGGCCCGCCAGCGTGACTTTCGCGTTCGGCTCGGTCGCGCCGTAAATAATCAATTCCGCGTTCACATTGAACCAAAATCCCTTTTGCTTTTCCATTCCGCCAATCGGGCTTGAAAAACTGGAAACGCCAAATGACGAAACGCCGGGCGAAGAAATTTCCTGCGAAAGACGGCGGCGGATCAGCTCGGTGATTTCGAGCGATCCCATCCACACGCGGCGCGCTTCGTCCACGTTGACCACTTTTGCCAGCGCCTGCTCCTGTTGCGGCGTCCATTTTGCCGCCGGCGCGGAAATGACGCGCGGCAATTCAGGATGGCCGCTGCGACGCAATTCTTCAACGGCTTGCGCGAGCGAAAAATTTTCACCGACGGCGGATTTGATGATTTCCATCAATTTTGCAAACGGAAATTCAAACGGAATCGTCGTAAATTCCGCGTCCGTTTCCGACGAGACGGCATCCGGCGGCGTGACGGTGGAACTTGAAATGGCAATGCGCATCCAGCGTCCGACCGATGAATAATAGCCGATTTCGCCTGCGTAAGAATTTCCGGCCTGCTCGACGTGCGCGAACCAATGGCGCGATTCGGGATGCACGTGGATTTCGTAAAGCGGATGGCCTTCGACTTTGTCCGGATAAATCCGCAACACGAGGTGGCCGTCGGCAGATTTTGCGTTGAGCTTGGATTGCTGGTCGCGCGTCAAATCCCAATGCGCGTAAAGCCAATGCGGGTCGCGCGCCGTCAAAAAAAGTTTTTTTGTGCCGTAGGATTCGGGCAGTTCCGTTTCGGCAGTCGGAAAATTTTGATGCGGCGGAGTCGGACCAAGTGAAAATTTTTCTCCCGGTCCGCCAATGGTCGGCGGCGCGGAATTATCGCCTTCGAGCAAAATCGGCGGGATTTCTATTTTTTCCCGACGCGTAGAAGCGCGGCGAAGTGGCGCAACGATACGCTTAACCGTGCGTTTGATTTTGGCGGGCGCTGTTTCAGCGTCGGCGACTTTTGCAGTCGTAGTTTTAGTGCGACGTGGGCGCGTCGTCGAATTAGTTTTATTTTTGGCAGGCGCGAGCATTATTTTTCCTTTCATAGCCGCAGTTACCTGTTTTGGCATTACTTCCCCTTGTGCCGGCATCACATTACGGCGCAAAGGCAATCTGCGCAACGGAAATTTTGTCCTGAATTGAGATTTCTTTGTCTCAAAATCAGGCTTGCAACAGCAGGTAAAGAGGTGTTTGATTGCCGAAAATCATGAGCGGTCGGAAAAACAGCAGCAATGTCAACGCGCCCGTGACGATTTTTGTCGTGGACGACGAGCCGATATTGCTGGATTTGGCGCTGACAATTCTTCAGCCTTTGGGTTATCATGTTCAGACCTTTCGCGATCCAAAGGCGGCATTGAAAGCATTTCCGGCGGGCAAGCCATCGGTCGTTGTGACGGATTACGCGATGGGCGGCATGACGGGAATGGATCTGCTGCGTGAATTTCGCCGGGTCAATCCGCGGCAAAAAATAATTCTTTTGAGCGGCACGGTGGATGAACAGATTTACGCCGATGACAAAAACAAGCCGGATCGTTTTTTGGCCAAGCCATATCAAATCCGTGATTTTGTTGCGTCCGTGCAAACATTGTTGAAGGCATGAGCGCTGAATTCATTTTTTAAGCTGGTCAAAACATTAAACTGCGGTCATTTTTTATTTATGAAAAAGATTTTTTTCAGTGTCATCATCGTTCTCATCCTTCTTGTCATCGTCGCCGGGGTGGTTGTGGGGTTGAACCTGGACCGCATCGTTAAAAAAAGCGTGGAAATCTACGGGCCGCAAATCGTAAAAGTTCCCATCGGCCTGGACGCGGTGCATATCGCATTGCTCACCGGCTCTGCGCGCATCGAAGGACTGGTCGTGGGCAACCCAGAAGGCTACAAAACCCCGCACGCCATGACCGTCGGCAAAATTTCCGTCGGCGTGAACCCGGCCTCTCTCCTGTCGGATAAAATCGTCGTCCGTTCGATCAAAGTAGAATCTCCGGAGATTACATTTGAAGGCGGGTTCGGCGGCAATAATTTGACCGCCATCAAAAACAACGTCAGCGGCACGGCGCAAAAAGGCGGACCCGTTGTGACCAATTCAGTCGGCCAGCCCAAGCCTGCCAAGAAATTGGAAGTGGACGAGTTTGTCATCACCGGCGCGAAAGTCAGCGGCACACTCGCCTTGTTTGGCAAAGATATTACCGTCAAAAACCTGCCGCTGCCGCCCATTCACCTTACGAATCTCGGCAAAGGCTCGAACGGCATCACGGCGACCGATTTGACCAAGCAAGTCGTGGATGAAATCACCATCACAACAATTCAAGCCCTCGGCAAATACGCCTCCAATCTCGGCTCGGGCGCGGTCAATTTGGGATCTACAAATGTGAACCGGATCAAGCAAGGCATCGGCAATTTATTTCACAAATAGAACTGCGGCTTTTTCCAAAGCGTCAAATAACAACGGTGGATTGGACAAATGCGCGGGCGCACCACTTCTTGAAAGTAAACCAAAACCTTCGCCATAAGCCGGACCGTTGACCACGCACAAATCCGTTGAACATTCGGCGATTTGTCTTTGCGCGGCAGTAATTGCATCTTCACGTTTGCCGTCCGCCTCGAATTTCCAGCCGACGATTTTTGTTTTTGGAAACCAGCCGCGCAATTCCGAAATGATTTTCGGCGCCGGCAGCAATTCCACGAGCATTTTTCCCGCGCGCGTGGAAATTTTTTTTGCCGGTTTGATTTCCGTTAATTTGCTCGCCGCGTCCGGGGCAAAAATTCTGCCGAACGCAAAATCACCCACCGCCGCCGCGTGAAAAATCGCGTCGGTTTTTTTTGTTGAAAGCGATTTCAATTTTTCGCGCAAATCCGCCGCCGTCGAAAAAATTTCCACGCGCTGCGCCTTGCGTTCGCCGGAATAAGTCGCCATTTCGCCGACGAGCAAAATGACTTTGTGTCCGCGCGCGACGAGAAAATTGGCGAGTTCCGCGCCGAGCCGGCCCGTCGAAAAATTCGTGAGCCGGCGCACGTCGTCCAGCGGCTCGTAAGTCGGCCCGGCGGTGACGATGCAATTCATGCTGCAAAATTAACCGCAAAAAGCGCGAAGAACAGAAAGAAAATATTTCAAATCGGAAACCGACAGGATAAAATCATTCAGTCGGGCGTTGGGTGGTAAAAGACGGCGGGTTTGTGAATACTGGAAAAACAACATTTACAAACCGCCCTTGAATTCCCCGTCCGCTGGTGGTGACTACTTCCGGTTCAGCTAAAGTTTCAACACCGGTTCTTTGTTCCAGCGCATGCAAAACAACTCTGAAATTTTTATCAGCCAGAATGCCGACGACAGTTGCTGCTGATTTAACGGTATCATTCCGTTCACGCTGCAATTCCCGGATTTATTCGGACAACGAAGCTTGCTTCTGTCGAAGCGTTTGAACTTGAAGGCGTAGCATCAAGGTTTGATGGGCTTCGTAAATCCCTGCGCCTGCTGCGGCGGCTATCGTGACAAGAACGAAAGTTTTTTGCAGGGTCGTCATGGCCTATACAAGGCCACAAATCACTGATTCAGACAAACTATTTTTCAGGAAAATGGGATTAACCACCAGGACACAAAGGCACAAAGAAAAAGCAAAACTTGGTGTCTTGATGACTTGGTGGTTAAAATGAAATTCGCACATGAGCAAAATTGTCGGCATAGATTTGGGCACCACAAATTCACTCGTCGCCACGGTGGATTCAGGAATTCCTTTTGTCATCGCGGATGCGAACGGACAACGATTAACGCCTTCCGTCGTTCATTTTCCATCCGCGACCGCCGAACCAATTGTCGGCCACGAAGCCAATCGCGTGCGCATTTTGAAACCGGCGGAAACGGTTTATTCCGTCAAACGATTTATCGGCAGGCGCGGCTCTGAAATTTCCGCCGAAGAAAAATCCGTGACGTTTCAGGTCAATGCAGACAATTCCGGTGCCGTGACAATTCCCATTCACGGCAAAAATTATTCGCCCGAAGAAATTTCCGCTGAAATCCTGAAAAAATTGAAATGCGACGCGGAAAATTATTTCGGCGAAGAAATTTCACGCGCAGTGATTACAGTTCCCGCGTATTTCAACGACGCGCAACGCAACGCGACCAAGCGTGCGGGCGAACTCGTGGGCTTCACCGTCGAGCGCATCGTCAACGAGCCGACCGCCGCCGCGCTCGCCTACGGTTTGGACAAGCTCAAGGAAAAATCGAAAATCGCCGTTTATGATCTGGGCGGCGGCACGTTTGACCTTTCGATTTTGGAATTGAACGAAGGTGTTTTTCAAGTTTTGGCGACGAACGGAAACACGCGATTGGGCGGCGACGATTTGGACCGAAAAATTGTTGAATTTCTGGTTGAAGCGATAAAGCGTTCAAGTGTTAAAGCGAAAGCCTCTTCAACTCTTCAACTCTTCAACTCTTCAACAATTTCAAGAATTCGCGAAGCCGCCGAAGCCACCAAAATAAAATTGTCCATGGAAATGGAAGTGGAAATTTCGCTGCCATTTTTAACGCCGGATTTTTCCTTCAATTACAAATTTACGCGCGACGAACTGGAAAATCTCACGCGTGACATCATCGCCCGAACGCGAACGCACTGCCTGCGTGCGCTTGCCGACGCGAAACTTGAATCCAAAGATTTAGATCAAATCATTCTCGTCGGTGGCCAGACGCGAATGCCGCTTGTCCGAAAATTTGTCGGCGAACTTTTTGGCTGCGCGGAATTTGAAGAAACGCGCGGGGGCTTGCGACTCGGTCAAGATTTTCATCGCTCCGGCAGACCGCAACTTAATACATCACAAAATCCCGATGAAGCTGTTGCGCTCGGCGCGGCGATCCAGGCGGAAATTTTGAGCGGCGGTTTCAAAAATGTCTTGTTGCTCGATGTCACGCCGCTTTCGCTCGGCGTCGAAACGTTTGGCGGTTTGATGAACGTTCTGATTCCGCGCAATTCGACGATTCCAGTCAAAGCCGGTGAATTGTTCACAACGGCAATGGACAATCAGCGCGAAATGCTGATCCACGTTTTGCAAGGCGAACGCGAGCGGGCAAAAGACAATTGGAGTCTCGGCAAATTCACGATTGATTTCGAGGTCGCGCCGCGCGGCGTTCCGCGTGTCGGCGTGCAATTTGAAATTGACGCAAATGGAATTTTGCACGTCCTCGCGCGCGACACAAAATCTGGAAAAGAAAAAATCGTAGAGGTGAAATCTGCTGTGGATGTGGACGATTCTGCCGTTCAAAAAATGGTTGAGGAATCCGTCGAACACGCATTTGACGATCTGGCCGCGCGGCGCTGGATTGAGGCAAAGTTGAAGGCAAACGAGACTTTGGCGGCGACTAAAAAGGCAATCGCGGATTATGCGGATGAAATCGAGGGCGGTTATCGCGGAAAAATTGAACTTGCCGTTCGCGAAGTGGAAAAAATTTTGGCGGCGGAAAAATCAGAAACCGGCGCGGGCGATTTGAAGCAATTGCAAAGCGCGGTTGCCGCGTTGGATGAAATCACAAAACCGCTGGCCGAATTGCTGATGGACAAGGCGATGGAAGCCGTGCTGCGCAGGCGCGGATTGATTCAATGACTTGGACTGCGGCGACATGTCGCCGCTTTCAAAGCGCGGACATGTCCGCGCACTCCAAATTCATTTCAATAGCCACGCGAGCAGCGGCGCGATTGCAAGCGCGGGCAGATAATTCGCCAGCTCAACTTTGCGGACTTCAAAAATCACCAGCGCGACGGCGCACGCGATGAAACCGGCTGCGGCGTTGATGGAACTTGTCAGGCCATGCGGATCAAAAAATGATTTTGCGTAAAATTGGCAGGCGAAAGTGATTACGCCGAAAACAAGAAAAACGGGAAATGCCGACAATGCCGCCGGCCAGCGAAGCATCTTCACAAAACTTGCCATGGCCAACCCGTCCATCACCGCTTTGACGGCCAGCAGCCAAAAAAATCCCGACAATCCATCGGCCACCGCGCCAATGATTCCCAGCGGCGCGGCGCAAAACAAAATCGCGCAGGCGTTAAGTCCATCGGCGGAATTTTGCGCCCGATTTTTTTGCGCATTGCCGATCAAAAGAGCAGCGTAACGGCCGGCGCGATTTGAAATTTTTTGCAGGTGCAACAATTTACCGGCTAAATTGCCGAGCGTCACAGCGAGCAACACGATGAAAAGCTGTTTCAGGCAGGATAGAAAAGTTCCATTGACGTTCAGCCAGACGAGTCGCAATCCAAAAAAGACGGTCGCAGCACCCAACGTTGACCGGAAAAAAACTTGCGTGCGCAGTGAAAGCGGTTTGCGCAAGAGCAGTCCGAAAAGCGCGCCGATTAAAATACCAATGGCGTTGAGAAATGCGCCTACAGCGATTGCCATGCGATGATTGTGTCGCGCGGAGGCCGCGAAGGAAACGAAGAAATGTTTTTCTTTTGCAAATCCTGCGTTCTAAAGTTTGCCGTGTTCCGAATTTGATTTTCCGTAAAATAAAATGGCCGACACAAAAATCAATTCCCGCAGCCCGTGGCTTTGGATTCCGACGGTTTATTTTGCCGAAGGAATGCCCAATGCGCTCGTCGCGACGGTGTCGGTGATGTTCTACAACGACCTTGGCGTGTCGAACGGCGCGACGGCATTTTTCACAAGCCTGCTTTATCTGCCGTGGGTCATCAAACCGCTGTGGAGTCCGGTCGTGGACGTTTTGAAAACGCGGCGGCAATGGATTTGGGCGATGCAATTGCTGCTCGGCGCTGGACTGGCCGGGGTGGCGTTGATGGTTCAAACGCCCCATTTCGTTTCAGGAACCATTGTTTTTTTTAGCTTGATGGCGTTCAGTTCCGCGACGCATGACATCGCGGCGGATGGCTTTTATATGCTTGCGCCGACGGAACGCGAGCAGGCGTATTTCGTCGGCTGGCGAAGCATTTTTTACAATGCGGGAAAAATCGCCGCGCAAGGCGGTCTTGTTTTTGTCGCTGGCAAATTGCTGAAACAAACCGGAAATCCCACGTTCGCATGGTCAACGGTATTTGCGCTCGGCGCGGGAATTTTTTTCTGCCTCGGTGCTTATCATCGTTTCGTTTTGCCGCAACCGGCGATTGACCAGCCAAAAAAAATTCCCGCGACAGAAACTTTTTTCGATGAATTTCTGAACACCTTCGCGGCATTTTTTCAAAAACCGAAAATCATTTTGCTGCTGCTGTTCATTTTGCTTTACCGACTCGGCGAAGCGCAATTGGTGAAAATCATTCCGATTTTTTTGCACGCGCCGATTGCCAGCGGCGGACTTGGACTCGACGACCAACACATTTCTGAACTTTACGGCACGAGCGGCGTCATCGCATTTATGGTCGGCGCGCTGCTCGGCGGTTTTTTCGTATCACGACACGGTTTGAAATTCTGGCTTTGGCCGATGTTGCTGGCGATTCATCTGCCGGACGCCGTTTTTATCTGGCTTGCGTATGCGCAACCGGAAAACCTGTTTGCGATCGGCACGGGCGTCGCGGTCGAGCAATTTGGTTACGGTTTTGGTTTCACGGCGATGTTGCTTTATATGATTTACATCGCGCGCGGCGAGCATCGCGCGGCGCACTACGCGATTTGCACCGGCTTTATGGCGTTGGGCATGATGCTGCCGGGAATGTGGAGCGGCAAATTGCAGGAGATTCTCGGTTATCCGCATTTTTTTGTGTGGGTGATTCTGGCGACGATTCCTAGTTTCATCGTTGCGATGAAAATTCCGCTCGACGCCGAATTTGGCAAACGCAATGGAAAATGATTTGCTTTGAACGCACCGGATTTTCCACAATCCAAGTTCACATGAAATCAATTTATTTCAGCCATCTTCGCCCTGCGCTCGTCGCACTGGCCATTTTTTTTGGAATTTCTGCCGATGCTCAATCGTTCGTTTTCTCGAACACCACGCCGCAGGCGGTTCCGCGCCGCGCGAGCATCATTTTGATCGTTGCCGACGGACTCGGTTACGGCGATTTGAGCTGCTACGGCCAGACGAAATTTCAAACGCCAAATCTCGACAAGCTCGCCGCCGAAGGCATTCGTTTCACAAATTATTCCGGCGAAACTGAAAATTCCGAATCGCAGGCCGAATTGATGTTTGGAAAAAATTCCGCCGACAACGAATTGACCGTCGCGCAAATCCTGAAAAATTCCGGCTATCACACCGGCTTGATTGGCGAATGGACCTTGGGCGATGAAAATTCCGCGCTCGCGCCGTGGAAAAAAGGTTTTGATGAATTCGCCGGTTACCTTGATGCGGACGCCGTGAAAAATTTTTATGCCGACTACATTTTCCGATACGCGCCAAAAAGCATTTACGACGAGACGAACAAACAGTTCACCACGTTCAGCGGCAGGGAAATGATTTATCCGAATACGCTCGGGAAAAAAACGCAGTTCATTCCCGACCTTTTTACAAAAGCCGCGCTGAACTTCGTCAAAAACAATCAGCCCGACCAATTCAACCGCTATCGTCCGTTTTTTCTGCTGTTGAATTATCAAATTCCCGGCGACGGAACCGGCCGCGCGCCGAGCGACGCCCCATTTTCCGAAGAATCCTGGCCGCAACCGGAAAAAAACAAGGCGGCATTGATTTCGCGGCTTGACGGTTACGTCGGCGAGCTTCGCGAACAATTGGAAAAACTTGCCATGACCAACAACGTGGCGATTTTTTTCACGAGCGACGCGATTTCGAAGAAAGCCAGCGGCGTTGATCCCGACTTTTTCCACAGCAACATTGCGACCAATGATTTTCGTGTGCCGATGATCGTGCACTGGCCGGGAAATGTTTCCGCCGGACGCGTCAGCAGATTGCGGTGGAGTGCACAGGATTTTGCGCCGACCGCCGTGCAAATTGCGTATGCGAAGCCGGCAACCAACTTCGTCGGAATTTCGATTTTGCCTGTGTTGATTAGCCAGCCTGGGACAAATACGTCGGTGCTACCTGACAGCCGAAACCCTGAATTTTGAATCATCAGCCGTGACTAACGCGTCGGACGACTCGGCACCGGCGCGTTAAAATTCCGCTCCTGCTCGACTTTCCGAACCGCGAAAACCATCCAAACAATCGCCAAAACAACTCCAAGCAAAAACATCGCCAACACGAACCATGGCCATTTGTAGCGGCGCGGATTTTCGTTTGGCTCGTTCATGCGTTGAAATTGTAGCGTGAAAACTCGACCCGCGAAAGTTTTACGATAAATTCTCCGAACGTTCATGCACGATCAGGAATCACCAGAAAATTTGCCGGACGAGCCAGCCGCCACGTCGGCTGAAGAAGGCGCTTATGCCGTTTTGAAAAATGCAGATTACGCGCGCTATCTTTTTGGCCGATTCATCGCGTCGCTCGGGCAGCAAATGCTCGTCGTGGCGATTGACTGGGAACTTTACAAACGCACGCACTCGGCGCTCGCGCTCGCATTTGTCGGCCTGTCCCTGATGATTCCCATGATTCTGTGCACGATTCCCGCCGGACACGTCGCCGATGTTTTCAATCGAAAAAAAATCGTTCTGGTCACGACGCTCCTTTTGGTTGTGGTGAGTCTTGCCCTCACTTTGCTTTCCTATTTCGCAGCGAAAGTGTTTTGGATTTATATTTGTCTGTTCGTGCTCGGCGCGGCACGAACTTTTCTGTGGCCGGCGAGCGCGGCATTTGTGACGAGCCTCGTCCCACGAAATCAATTTGCCCGCGCCGTCACATTCAACAGCGGGGCGTTTCAATTATCGTGCGTCCTCGGGCCGGTGGCGTTTGGCGCGGTCATCGCCATGACGCCACACGCGGAGGAACACGCCACGGCATGGACGGTTTATGCGCTGAATGTTTTGGCCTCAATCATTTGCTTCGCGCTCGTCGCGCCGATCAAGCACGTGCACAAAGCCAAACCCGCCGAACCGGTCTCCGCCAAAAGTTTGGTCGAAGGTTTTCGGTTCGTTTATCAAAACAAGGTCATCCTCGGCGTCATCACGCTGGATATGTTCGCCGTGTTCCTCGGCGGCGCGGTGACGATATTGCCGATGTTCGCCGAAAATATTTATCACGTCAGCGCGAGCGGATTCGGCTGGCTGCGCAACGCCATGCCCATGGGCGCGGTCATTTGCATGTTCATCATCGCGCATCGTCCGCCGCTGCAAAAAGCCGGCAAGGCTATGCTTTGGTCCGTGGCGATTTTCGGCATCGCAACAATCTTCTTCGGCGTGGCGAATAAAAATTGTTTCGACAGTTTATTGCCGCTGTCGAACGCGTTTTGGTTTTGGTTCGCGTTTGGAATGCTCGCGCTGGCTGGATTTGTGGACAACATCAGCGTCGTCGTGCGGCAGACGCTCGTGCAAATCCTGACGCCGGACGAGAAGCGCGGGCGCGTCTCGGCGGTCAACGCCCTCTTCATCGGCACGTCAAACGAGCTCGGCGGCTTCCGGTCGGGCATCGTGGCGTGGCTGTTCACGACGCCGACGTTTTTGGGAGGCAAGGAGGCGACGGGCGCGATTGTGTCCACCGTGACCGGCGGCATCGGGACGATTCTGGTAGTGCTGGCCGTGGCGTGGATTTGGCCGGAAATTCGAAAATACGGGAAGCTGGCGTGAAAATTTTTGCGCGAAAATATTCAGCCGAACAATTTGTCGAATTCATTGTGCGTGCCGACCCATGCCCAAATGATGGTGTCGCCCTTGCGTTCGCCGATGGAGCGATATTGTTCGTTGATGCGGACAGACCAGACATTGTCATGGCCGCCGAGTTTTTTGAATCGCAGCGACGGATGCTCTGGATTTTTTGCGAAGAGCGCGTAGGCGCGGCGGGCGGACGCACGATTGGATTCGCTCAAGCGGTCATAGGCGCGCCAGAAACTCGGACGGGTGCGCGAATTCACAAGCGGTTCGAGTCGAGCGGCGAGTCGCCCTCGGCGGCGGATTCGCGGAGGAAGGCGTCCAGACGTGGGCGCGATTGCGGATAAGCCAGCCGCTGTTCCCACGCCTCATCGTCCTGACGGGCGAGCAGGAAACGCGCGAAGTCCGCCAGTTCAGCCTGCTTTTCTTCCGGCAACACTTCGCAAACCTGGACAATTTCTTGGACCGCGCTCATGGACAAACTTTACAAGCAGAATCCATTTTCAGCAAGCGCGCCGTGGCGTGAAAATTTTTGACACGAATTGCACGAATTTTCACAAATTGAATTCGTAAAATTTGCGTCCATAAAAAACAGTGGACAAAAACCTTTTCATGAATAAAGTCGCAAGTATGAAACGAAATCAGATTGCGTGGTGGCTTTGGGCTGTTGGTTCAATCTTAATTGCGTTGAGTTGGTTCAAGGTGGTCAGCAACACTGTCGGTTGGTGTGGTTTCGGCATTGGCATGGCTGGCAGCATCGTTGGATGGGGACTTCGCCCTCCTCAAAGTGACAAGAAACCAACGACGACAGACAAAAAAGATGAAAATGCCGTGTGAATGCTTTTGATGTCATTTGTTTGGGAACGCTTGAGGCGATAGCGTTGTATGTCATCGCAGGTTTATGGCTTCGGCGACGGACACGAATTATTCCACGCATATTTTGGTCAATTATTCTACTCATCCCGCTTTTTGGATTGGTGATGTTCTTTTTTATCGGAAGCGATTTGGATAAAAATCCTGACAAGATAGAAACACAATCAGACAGAGACGCTTTTTATGGTGGCCCTGACTAATTGTGTTTTTTCTACTTGAACCGTAATTACACTTCATCTTGACGCCGCCGCGCAGGGGTTTATTTTCGGCGCATGAGAAAGATTTTGCTCTGGCTTTTTGTCCTCGTTTTCACGGCTTCGCTCGCGCGCGCGCAGGACGACGCGGCGCAGCAGCAGATTGACAAATTGTCCGGCCAGATTCAGGACGTGCTCGATGCGCAGGCCGCGCAGGGCAAACGCATTGACGCGCTGGAAAAACAGATCGGCGATTTACAGGACAAGCTGAATGCGCCGGGCGCGGGCGGCAATGCGAGCGCGGATGATTTGAAAAAGCTCGCCGGACAGGTGCAGGAGATTGACAAGAAACGGCAATCGGACAACGAACAGATTTTGAAAGAATTGGAGAAGCTGGACAAAGCGCTGGGCGTCGCCGCGCCAAGTCACAAACCATCAACGTCTGTGGCTGCGACGGGAACGAACAATCCAGCGTCCGTCGGTCCGCAGAAAGGTTATGAATACACGATTGCGCCGGGCGACAATTTGTCGGCCATTGCAAAGGCGTATCGCGCGCAAGGCGTGAAAGTGACGGTGGAACAAATTCAAATGGCAAATCCGGGTTTGAATCCTAAAAATCTCGTCGTCGGGAAAAAGGTTTTTATTCCTGATGCGAATGCGAAGTAATTTCGTAGGAGACGACGTGAGGAGGCTCTGACTAAAAATCCAAGCAGGAAAATTTGAGACTCGTTACCTCGTCGCCTACAACAGCAAAAGAAAAATCACAATCGCCAGCGCGATTCGATACCAGCCAAAGAGCGTGAACGTGTGCGTTTGCACGTAGCGCAGCAGCCATTTCACGGCGAAGAACGAAACGATAGCGGCAATCACTGTGGCGAGCATCAGCATTCCCCAATTTTCATGCGGCGCGAGCGGGTCGGGATGATGAACGGCCTTGAAAATTTTCAGCGCGCCCGCCGCGAGCATCGTGGGAATGCCAACAAGAAATGAAAATTCCGTTGCTGCCGGACGACTTAAGCCAAGCAACAGGGCGAGCAGAATTGTCGAGCCGGAGCGCGATGAGCCGGGAAAAACGGCGGCGATCAATTGCCCGATGGCAACGGCAAAAACAATCGGCCATGTAATTTCGCTGCTCAATTTCTTTCCACGCAGGAAAAATTCGACGATGAGAAATAAAATTCCGCCGATGAGGAGCGCCCATGCGATGGGCGCGGGACTTTCCGGCAGCTTGAATCCTTTTTTATCGAGGACGAATCCGACCGCGCCGGTGATGAAGAACGCGACAAAAATTTTGAGCAGGTAACTTTTCGTTTCCTTGTCGCGCCATTCAAAAATGAATTTATGCAGCCGGTTCGGAAACAGCGGCAGCACAGCGATGACCGCGCCGCATTGGATGACGATGTTGAAGAGGTCGCTTTCGTTGACGCGCAGCAAATGTTCCGTCAGCAACAAATGGCCGGTGGACGAAACGGGAATGAACTCGGTGATTCCCTCGACGATGCCGAGAATTGCGACGATGAGCCAGTCGGGCATGGATTATTTTCCCCAGAAGGATTTTGCTTCCTCGGCGCGTTGCTTGACTTTGAGCTGGCCGAGAATGGCGTGCCAGCCGATGTAAATCTTGTGCCATTGGCCTTCGAGTCCGCGCAACATGCCTTCGTTCATTTCGCTCAGGGCGCGAAGCGACGGCGTGTTGCCGAGCAGATTGTGGACTTCATCGCGCGAGGGCGACGGCACTTCGATGGCGGCGAAAATCAATTCCAATTCCTGCACGATGACACTTTTGATTTCGAGGAAATGGCTCTCGTCGGCGGGGCCGAATTTTTTGGAACGGCCAACTTCGATGAAGTGGTTGAACTGTTTCCAGCACTCGATGTGAGTTTCAATCTGGGTGAGCAGTTTGTTGAGTTCTTTGGTTTTCATAGGCACTGGTCATTTGAGCGACGGCATCAATGAGGTTTGTGGCATCAGGAAAATGATGGCGCCGCCGCGCAGTTCACGCGCCGAGACGCGCAGGCTGGCAAAATGAATGGTCACTTCGGCCAGCGGCAATTGCGCCTCTTTCGCTTCGCGGAAAATCACGAGCACTTCACGCGCGATGTCGGAAAGAAGCGTTTTCGAATAGGCGGACGACACGGTGGACGTAACGACATTGCCCTGCGCGTTGACAGTGACGCTGCCCATCGGCAGTTCCTGCACATCGGCGCGCGAGCCAAAAATTTTCTTTAAGAATCCCATGACGCGACAAGTTTTTTGGTTTTTTCGAGCAATTCGTTTTCGGCAACGTCGGTAGGCCACGCGACAAGAAAAATCTTTTCATCGCGCGACAGCATGACGAGCCGGCGTTCGAGGCTGCCGCCGGCGATGTGCGACAGCGGCCCGGCTTCGAGGCGTTCGCCCAAACGTTTTACGGCTTCGGCGGCGCGGCGCGTCCATCCGGCAAGCTGTTCGGCAGAATGCGCGCCCCAGACTTCACTTTTGCCCTGGCCTTCGGGCGGGACGGTGACGACAAATTCCGCGCCTTCGGCGGCGAGCAACGCCAGTTTCCAGACCGTTTTGCGATGGTCCGCGCGTTCGATCATTTCCGTTTGCACGGGATCGGTCGTTTCATCAATGGACTGCGCCGTTTCAAGCAACAGCGCGTTGATGGAACGTTGGATGGTGCGCTCGCGATTGGGTTCAGCCGGCAAATTTTCAAACGTCCCGGATTTCCACGCGAGAATTTTATGAAACGCCGCCTCGCCGCGCACATTGCCGACTTGCGCGTCCAATAATTCGCCATCTTGAATCCAAATTTTAGCCACAAGCGGCCCGCGCGTGATGCGCAGCATGGTCGAATTGCGCGACATACATTCCAATTGAATGATGTCCATCAGGCTCTTGCTCTGAATGCCGCGAAATCCGGCACTCTTCTCGCTGCCGAGCAACGATTCGATGCAGTCCATGAACATTTTTGTGTTCTGCTGCATGTCGGGCTTGAGCCAGAACAAATCCACGCCAAGCGAATAGGCGCGGGACCGAAATTCCTCGTCTTCAAGTCCGGTCAACACGACTGTGCGCAAATCGGGAAAGCGGCGGCGGACGAGTGAAAGCACTTGCAAGCCGTCCATTTTCGGCATTCTCAAATCGCAAATCAAAAGGCGAAACGGCTGCGCATCCAATTGCGCGATGGCGCGTGTGCCGGCGCCAACGGTGCGGATTTCCGGCTTGCTGGGAAGCTGCGAAAGCATTTCGCGGCAAACGTCCAGCCAGTCGGCGTCGTCATCTACTATCAAAATTTTATGGCGCTCCATTGTGAAACCGTATCACGGCTACAGGCATTGCCGCACAAATACAAGCCAAAACGGAGAGACGGCACGCGGCAATTTTATAAAGCAATTGGTGTTCCGACCGTGCGCTTAATTTTTTTACCGCTTTGTGGACACCGCAGTCCAATGTCTGGACAATGGATTTCAAAGGTTGCGGGTCAAGTCACTGACGCGAAGTTTCAATGCTTTGGCAATCCGAGGCAAGGCCACAATCATTTTAGCTCTGCAAGTGATTTTAAGGCTGCTTGAAGGCGGGTTTGCTTGGTTGAATCCGTTTCCGCTTTCAATGTTTTTTGCAGACGCAATTGCGAAATGTCCTTGTCGCCGTCAATGCGGGTGAGAACTTGCAAAGATAATTCCCTAGCTTTGGCGTCGTCGCTTTCGGCCAAATTCCGCATCATGGCGGGAATAGATGGATTGCCGATTTTAATTAAGGCATCAACGGCGGATAAAAACAACAAACGCGATGCGCTTGTCGCGTTGTTACGGCAGGAATCAGCCGGAACTAACGCGTTGTTCCGGCTGTTTCATTTCGTAAGAGCATGGCGTATTTCCTGCTCGAATGAATTTCCATTGACAGGCTGGCTAAAAAAATATGAACGTGGTGTTCAGCACAATGAAGTTCGCAGGTTTATTTCGAGGATGGTTGCGCCGCACCGATGATGCGACGGAAAAATCTGCACCGCCGCAGTCCGCTGTGGTTCCGGCATACACTCCTGCCGCGCCAATAGTTTCTCCCGCGCCCAGGCCGCAGCCGGTTCCGACCGCACCGCCGGTTTCAGCGCCCGCGCAAATCAGCAACGAAGTGGAAATGCCGTTGCAACCGATTCTCGAAAAGTTGCCGCAGGATTTGCGCGCAAAAATGACGATGAGGATTGAAGAATTGGGCGAAGCCAGCATTGCGATTTCGATGGAACAAATTTTGCCGCAACTCGCGCTCGGTTCAGTGAGGATCACCTTCGGCCAATTGCGCGGCGCCGCGCCGGAATTGTTTCGAGTCGCCGAGGAATACGATTCTCTACCCGTCGCTTTGCCGTTGAGCGTCTTGCTGTCGAAATTGAATCCGAATTTGCTGCCGCGCAATCCGGCGCAAAAATCCCTCGACGTGCCGTCGGAAATCAAAGGCCCGTTCGGAGCCCATGCCGAAGGCGTTTCGTTTGCGACGAGCATGATGAAAGGGCCGCCAGTATCCACGCCGCCAGTGCGAATGTCTCCTCCACCAGAATCGCCGACAAAGATTCAAGCGCGGATGGTCGCACAACCGGCACCGGCATTCACGCGTCCCGTCGCGGCCCCTGCTACACCGGTTGCTCCCGCGCCGCCACGACAAGAAGTTCCCGCCGCACCCGTTGCGCCACCGACGCCGGCAAGACCAATCGCTCCAGCGCCGATGCCCCCTGCACCTGCCCCAATTGCGACGCCGGTTGCGCCTGCGGATTCAATGGCTCCGGCCATTTTAGATTCAACGACCGTTTCCGCGCCGCTCGCCGATTTATCGGAAAAATGGCCGGAGCAATTGAGAACTGAATTCAGGCAATTAAACCTGATGAACGCGTCTGTGGCGTTGCCGATGAATTTAGTTGAACCGGCGCTGAAACGCGGACGCATTATTTTTTCGTGGCACAATTTGCGTTCATGGATAAAGCCCGCGCCGGGCGTCTCGGCAAATGATGGTCTCGAATTGGAATTACCACCCAAAGTCGTCGTGCCGCTTTTTTTGCAGCGCCACAAAGTCAGGCCGCAGTTGCGCATTTCCGTTGACCGTTCGATTCCGAATTTGTTTTTTGGATTTCCATCCGCAGAAATGGAAGCGCCGGTCGCCGCGCCGCTCGCAGAAGCGCCGCCGCCAGAACCGGCTCCGATGATTCAAAGGCCGCCGCAAGCCGCGCCTTCGCTGCGCGCCGTGCTGCCGGCACAGCCAGCGCCGCCCGTTCAACCTGTGCCCGTTCCGCAACCGTTTCAACCGACGACACAGGCAGCAGACACGAATTTTTTTGTTCCGGCTGAAACGTTGCAGGCTCCGTCTGTGGATCAGAGCGTTTATTCGCGCCCGATCATCTCGGACACGGAGTTAAAAAAACGGCTGGCGTCGCCAAAAGAAATTGTGGAGCGGGCGATGACAATTCCCGGCGTGGCGGGCGCGGTGATCACGCTGCCGGATGGATTAAAAGTGGCGGCGCAGGTGCCGCCGGAATTGAACCCCGACACCGTTGCCGCGTTTATTCCGCAAATATTTGATCGCGTCGGCCAAAGCACGCGTGAACTGCGCATGGGCGCGTTAAACAATTTGCGGTTCACCGTCGGCAACGTGCCGTGGAAAATTTTCCGCATCAACGCCGTCTATTTCGCCGCGTTCGGCCGTCCCGGTGAGCGTTTGCCAACGCCGGAACTCGCCCAACTCGCGGCGGAACTCGACCGAAAAACCAAATAAAACTTATGGCCATCATCAATCAAGCCACCAAAGAGTTACAGGTGAAAGTCGTCTATTACGGCCCGGCAATGGGCGGCAAGACGACGAACCTCGTGCAAGTCCACGACCACGTCCAAACCGCGCAAGGCAACAAAGGCAAACTCGTTTCGCTCGCGACGAGTTCCGACCGCACGCTGTTTTTCGACTTTCTGCCGATTGAAGCCATGACCATCAAGGGTTTCAAAACCAAGTTCCAGCTTTACACAGTTCCCGGCCAGGTCATTTACAACACGACGCGCCAGCTCGTGTTGCGCGGCGTGGACGGCATCGTGTTCGTCGCCGATTCGCAATACGAAAAAATGCCGGAGAACGTCGAAAGTTTTCAGAACATGATGGATAACTTGAATGCCCTGAAAATGAACGCCGCCGAAATTCCCTACGTGCTGCAATACAACAAACGCGATTTGCCGAACGCCGCGCCGGTCGAATACATGGAATTTTTGCTGAACAACCGCGAAACACAGGTGCCGTCGTTCACCGCAACCGCGCATAAATGCGAAGGTGTTTTTGAAACATTGAACATGATCACGCGCCTGTTGCTGCACAAATACATCAACCAAAGCCAGGGCGCGCCACAGCCCGCATGACATGGCCACATTGCCACAACTGATCGAGGAGGACATCCAGACGCTCAACGCGGTTCTCCGTGATTTCCTCGCGCAAACCGACGCGACGACCGCGCTCGTCATTGACAAGGGTGGCTTCCTCATCACGCATGAAGGCGAAGCAAATGATTTTGATTTGACCACCATCGGCGCGCTCGCGTCCGGCGCGTTCATGGCAAATCAAACCATCGCCGGGCTCGTCAACGAGCCGAACTTCAGCAGCATCCACCAGCAAGGCGAAAATTTCAGCCTCTTCGTTTGCAATGTGGATTCCGAGTCCCTGCTCGTGGTGATTTTCGGCTGTCACGTCGGCGTGGTAAAATATTTTACGGCTGCTGCGATCAAAAAAATCGCCGACCAGCTTGAAGTCGCCAGAAAACGCGCGCCCGGCCAAGGCGTTGACCTTTCCCAACTCAACATTGCCAACACGAAAGATGTTTTCCGCAAACGCGAAGAGTAATTATTTCCAAACGCCAAGCTCGACAAGTTGCTGCGCCGCCTTTTTGCCCCAATCGCCTTGGTTGGCTTTTGGATTTGCCGGAGCTGGATGTAAAATTCGTCCGACCTTGACTTTGAAATCGTCCGAAAACAATTTCCCCCGCTCTTCGGCAAAATTGCCGACGCCAACGAGCCATTCCGGTTCGAGAATTTCCAGAACGCGCCGCAAATGCGCGTCGCAAAACCCCAGCAATTTTTCACACTCGCCTTTGCGCAATTTGTCCGGCGTCAAATTCTTCCCGCTGTTCATCATAAATGCCAGCGGACAATAATTGACGACGAAATGTTCCGTAAAAAATTTCTCCGGCGAATCAAAACATCCGAGGAACAATCCCCACAACCTTCGCCCGCTCACTTCCGAATTTGGGCAATCAAATCCGAGCACCGGACGCTTCGGATGTTCGGACTTTGGCCTTCCAATTTTTGGTTCTTTAATTTCCTGCTTGTCGTCCAAGCCCAGCAATTTTTTGGCGGCGGCAATTTCTCCAAAAGGAATCCCCGTTTGCACCATTCCAAACGGCCCTGGATTCATCCCAAGAAAAACGACACGCTTCTTGCCGTCGCCAAATTTGCGCAAATACTTTTCATGCGCCGCCCACGCGTAATCGAGCGGATTGTAAATATGCGTGACCGGCGGCTGAAATTTCAAGCGGTCCACCTGTGCCGCAAGCTCGCGCGCCGCCGCAATAAGTTGGCGGCTTGTTTTAAGCGGACTCATTCAATAAGGCAGCGGAAATTTCGCCGTCAATTCACGGACGCGCTCGCGGACTTTGTGCGCGGCGTCGGCGTTTTTGATGTCCAACAAAACTTCAGAAATCATGTCGGCAATCGCGGCCATTTCCGTTTCCTTCATGCCGCGCGTCGTCACGGCGGGCGTTCCCAAACGGATTCCGCTGGCTTGAAACGGCGAACGTGTCTCGAACGGAATCGTGTTTTTATTGACGGTAATTCCCGCTTCGTCGAGCGCAATCTGGCAATCTTTGCCGGTCAGATTTTTCGCGCCCACGTCCACGAGCATCAGATGATTGTCCGTGCCGCCGCTGACGAGCCGGTAGCCGTTGTGTTTCATGCCATCGGCGAGTGCCTTTGAATTTTTCACAATCTGCTCCTGATAATTTTTGAACGACGGCTGCAACGCTTCGTGAAAACAAACAGCTTTCGCCGCGATGACGTGTTCGAGCGGGCCGCCTTGAATTCCCGGAAAAATGTTGGAATCAATTTCTTTCGCAAATTTTTCGCGGCACAAAATCAATCCGCCGCGCGGCCCGCGCAAGGTTTTGTGCGTCGTCGTCGTCACAAAATCCGCGTGCGTCATCGGGCTGGGATGGATTCCTGCCGCGACCATTCCCGCAATATGCGCGATGTCTGCGAGCAGATACGCGCCGACTTCGCGCGCGATTTCGCCCATGCGCGCAAAATCAATCACGCGCGGATACGCGCTCGCGCCGACGGTGATCATTTTCGGTTTATGTTCGCGCGCCATTTGCGCGAGATGATCGTAATCAATCTGTTCGTTGTCCTTGCGCACGCCGTAATGGATGATCTCGAAAAATTTGCCGCTAAAATTCGCCTTGTTGCCGTGCGTCAAATGCCCGCCGTGGCTTAAATCCATCGTGAGCATTTTATCGCCGGGTTTGAGCATGGAAAAATAAACTGCCATGTTCGCGCCGCTGCCGGAATGCGGCTGGACGTTCGCGTGTTCGGCGCCGAAGATTTTTTTCGCGCGGTCAATCGCAAGCTGTTCAATCACGTCAATGTTTTCGCAGCCGCCATACCAGCGTTTGCGGGGATAACCTTCCGCATATTTGTTCGTCAACACCGAGCCTTGCGCTTCCAAAATGGCGGGCGAAACAAAATTTTCGCTGGCGATCAATTCGATGTTTTCCTGCTGGCGTAATTTTTCATGTTCAATCGCCTCGGCAATTTGCGGATCAACATTTCGCAAACGCAATTGCAGCGGCGCGAGACGAAAATCCAATTTGTCCACGCGGCGTTCGTGGCGTCCGCCTTCAAATTTCGCCGCAAGAAATGTGTCGAGGATTTTTTTTGCCAGTTCGGGCGCGGTGTTTCCGGAGAGGCAAAGCACGTTCACGTCATTGTGACGGCGCATCAAGTCCGCTTCATTTTCGTCGAAGGCCTGTCCTGCGCGCGCGCCGGGAATTTTGTTGGCGGCGATGTAAATTCCAACGCCGCTGGTGCAGCAGAGCAATCCGAGTTCCGCGCGGCCGTCGGCGACGGCTTGCGCGGCGGGCTGGGCGAAATCGGGATAATCGTCCGCCGGATCTTTGGTGTGCGCGCCGAAATCTTTCACGGTCAGGCCGCGCGCGAGCAGATATTTTTTCAGCGTCTCCTTCAATTCAAAGCCGCCGTGATCCGCGCCCAGCGCAAAATTGACGGATGAATTTGTTTTCGCGCCGGAAGACGCAGACAGAATTTCGTGTTGTTCCATAAATTTCAAAAGCGATGCGATGCCTTGTTCGATCTGGTCGCGGCAATGGACATAAACTTCATACGGGCTGCCAATCGGATCGCTGATGTCCTTTTCGTAAGGCTCAAGCGTCTCGTCAAATTCGCGCAGCAAAAAAGTTTTTTCCGCAGCCGGCGGATACAACAATGAGATCGTGTCAACGTGTCCGTGCGTCATGCCGAAAATAAAATCCGCCTGCCGCACCAAATCCGTTGTGAGCGCGCGGCTGCGTTGATTGGAAATATCAATGCCCAGTTCGCGCATCGCCGTGACCGAATGCGGCGTCGGCGGCTGGCCATCTATCGCGCCAAGTCCGGCGGATAAAATGCGGAATTCGCCGCGTCCCTTGACGGCGCGACGGAAGAGTCCCTCGGCCATCGGACTGCGGCAAACGTTGCCGGTGCATAGAAACAAAATTGTTTTCATCCCGCGCGAAGGTTTAAGGTGAGTTGCAAACGCCAAATCGTCAATCCGAAATCAAGAATGCGACAACCGAAAAATTGCCGCGCCTTTCACAAAATCCATGCCCCGCGCCAAAACCGGGTCGTGAATAAAAGGTTTCGCCGGCTCGGAAACCTGTTTCGGCTTCGGATTTTCGCCCTCCTCGCCGTCTTTGATTTTCGCGCGGACCAAATCCGCCTCCGTCGTGTGGTCAATGAACGGCAGGAAGTCGTTCGTTGTCGCGGAAGCCAAATGAACCCCGTTCGTGGAAATTGTTCCGTAAGGATTTTCGAAAAATTCTTTTTCGTCATTCACGCTAACTGAAACCAAAACGTCAGGCTTCACCGCCGCCATCGCGCTTCCAAAGATCAAACCGGCATTTGACGCGCGCAAATCAACGGCCAACTTTGCCGCCGCGCCGCGCGTTTCAGCATTCACTAAAATTGCCAACGACATTTTTTTTGATGCGAATAAATTTTCCGCCGCCTGTTCCGCCACAAAATCGTTACCGTCCGCAAAACGCAAGTCCAGAACGGTTCCCACAATTTTACTCGTCGCCGCCAGCGCGCCTTGCGCCGACCGGATTTCGCCCGGCAAATCTTTTCCAACATTGCCGACGCGCAAATACGCCACGTCGTTTTCGAGAACGACTGATTTGGCCAAATCGTCCGCGTTGGCAAACGCCGGAATTTGCGCCGCAAAAAATATCGCCGCCAAAATAGAAAAACGTCGTGTCATGCTGCCGATAAATTGCGCGACAAAATGTCGAAAGTAAAGCGGCGAGACAATTTCAGAAAAAATTTTCAACCGGAAATTCTGTCAGGAAAATCGGTGAACACGCCGTCAACACCCCATGTCTTCATCAAGGCGATTTCCTTCGGTTCATTGACGGTGTAAACGAAAACTTTCAGCCTGCGACGATGCGCCTCTTCGACCAGCGCTCGCGTCGCGCATTTTCGTGAAGGATTGATTGACCACGCTCCAAGTTCTTCAGCCAATCCGATGAATCCGCTTGGAATTTTACTCGTCAACAATCCGATACGGATTTTCGGACAAATATTTTTGATTTCGCGGAGTTGCGCGTAGTCGAACGACGAAACCAAAAAATCTTTGAATCGCCAGCAGCGTTGCTTCACATATTCAGTGATGAGCGCGGCGACCGGCGCAGCCGTGCGCGGGTCTTTGAGTTCGATGTTTATAACCGCACAACGGTTCACGGCGCGAAAAATTTCCCGCAACGTCGGAATGCGCTCGCCTAATCCGGCATCCAGCGAGCGGAGATAACTGAATGTTTTATTTTCCACACGACCTCTGCCGTTGGTCGTGCGTTCCAACGTGTCGTCGTGAATTACCACGAGTTGTCCATCCACAAAATACACGTCTACTTCGACGCCTTCCGCGCCGAGTTCCAACGCCTTGCGAACCGAACGGACCGTATTTTCCGGCTCGTGCCCGCGCGCGCCGCGATGGCCGAAACAAAATAGACTTCGTTGGTTCATAAAAATTGTAGCGGCGCTCTATGAGCGCCGGTCTTTGATGGCGATTATCGACGGTCACAGACCGCCGCTACAGTAACAAATATTGTTTTGCCAATTCCTGAAAATGTGACACCTGCTGTTTCTCCCACGTTTCATCGCGACCCAATTCCGCCGCCATGATGCGTGCAACTTGCGGCGCCATTTCTATCGCGGCTTTCGCATCCAATGGCAACGCACGGATTCGTCGCGACAACACATCTTCAACCGTGCGCGCCATTTCGCGTCGCACTGCCCAATGAATTTGCCCGACGCGATAAGGCAGGCGCGGATGCAATAATTCGTTGCCAACATTTTTGCAAAGCGCGAGTAATTCCTCTGCATCGGAGCCGTATTCAGCTAATTCTGAATTGCTCATTTCGCGCCAACCGTATAATCGCAAATTTTTTGTCGGTGACGGTTTAGCAATCAATCCACCGATAGCTGCGGCTTGATTAACGGTGTCTTCAGCCATGAGGCGGCACGTCGTCCATTTGCCGCCGATGATGCTGACCAAGCCGGACGGCGCGACCACGACTTGATGACTGCGCGATAATTTTGAAGTTTTCCCGCCGTCGCTTTTGACCAGCGGACGCAGTCCGGCAGACGCGCTCAAAATATCCGATGCCGCGGGTTTCTTTTCGAGATAACGCGCCGCGTGTTCGAGAAGAAATTCAATTTCCGTTTTCAGCGGACGCGGTTCCAGCACGGCCTTCGAAACCTCCGTGTCCGTCGTGCCGATGAGCACGCGGCCATGCCACGGAATCGCAAAGAAGACACGGCCATCCGATGTGCGCGGAACAATCAAGGCGCAATCGCCCGGCAAAAAAGATTTATCCAAAACGATGTGTGCGCCCTGGCTCGGGGCCAACAAATCCGGCGCGGCACGGTCATCGAGTTTGCGAACTTCATCGCTGAAAACGCCGGTGGCATTCACCACGACGCGGGCGCGCACTTCAAATTCATCGCCGCTCTCAACGTCGCGCGCCATGACGCCGCAGACGCGGCCATTGTTTTTCAACAGCGAGACGACCTTGACGTAATTCGCGACGACGCCGTTCAAATCGGCGACGGTTTGAGCGAACGTGATGGCGAGCCGCGCGTCGTCGAACTGGCCGTCGTGATACAAAATTCCGCCGCGCAGACCTGCGGACGCGAGCGTCGGCATTTGTTCGAGTGTTTCGGCACGGGAAAGATGTTTGGACGAACCGAGCGTGAGTTCGCTTGCAAGCATGTCGTAAAGTTTCAGGCCGACGCCGTAAAAAGGGCGCTCCCAAAATTTGTAGAGCGGCAGGATGAACGGCAGGCGATGGACGAGATGCGGCGCGTTGGCAAGCAGATGAGCGCGTTCGCGCAACGCCTCGCGCACGAGCGAGACGCGGCCTTGTTGCAGGTAACGCACGCCGCCGTGGATGAGCTTGGTGCTGCGACTGCTCGTGGCCTGCGCGAAATCCGCCTGCTCGACCAACGCCGTGCGATAACCGCGCGCCGCCGATTCGACCGCCGTGGCCAGCCCCGTCGCGCCGCCGCCGATCACCAGCACGTCCCACAGAGCCGGTTCCCGCAGACGTTGCAACATTTCAGCGCGGTTCATTTGGAGAACAGGTTTTTAAATCGGTTTATATTCAACTTTGAACTCTGTTGGATGAAGGTAGGCTCTAAAAAGAGAAAATTGCAAATCGCGTTGCTTCTTCGTCTCAATAATCTGCGCTTCCATTTCGTGAGAACATCTATAGCCCAAAATGACTCGCTTAATCAGGTCTGGAGGAATATCTGTGAAGTATAACGTGCGGATTTCGTGCTTTTTTTGGTGACACCAACTAAATGGAAATAAAGAACGCCATTCGTTTTCGTATGTCTTCGTAAGCTTTTTGAAAAGCTGGGGCTCCCTGTTTGATTGCGGCAGGAATAATTGTTTCCAGAGATTTTAAAAATTCTTCGAATGGAGGCATTTGCTGAACGCCATGAATTTTCATAGTCTCATAGAGTTCTGTTGGGGAAAAATTTCTTAGGAGGCTTTCGGCGTGAGCGTCATCGACAACACCAATTAGATACGGGCTGAATTCGAACGGATCATTAAATTCATTTGGCGGTGTGACTTTAAGTTGCAAATCGCGAAGAATGTTTACTCCGAAATGGTTTGTATACTTAAACAATCCCATATTCGGTTTATTTTTCACTCCACTGTCACGCTCTTGGCCAGATTTCTCGGCTTATCCACGTCGCAGCCGCGCGCGACGGCAATATAATATGCGAACAATTGCAGCGGCACGGTCGCCAAAATCGGATTCAACGGCTCCAGCGTTTTCGGCAGATAAATCACGTCGTTGGCGACTTTCTTGATCTGTTTATCGCCTTCGGTCGCCAGCGCGATGATCGGGCCTTTACGCGCACGAATCATCGCGAGATTCGCCATCGTCTTGTCATACATCGAGTCCTGCGGCACAAGAAATACCGTCGGCGTCTTCGGGTCAATCAACGCGATCGGCCCGTGCTTCATTTCCGCCGCCGAATAACCCTCGGCGTGGATGTAGGAAATTTCCTTCAGCTTGAGCGCGCCTTCGAGCGCGATGGGAAACGTGTAGCCGCGTCCGAGAAAAAAGAAATCGTCGGCCTTTGCATATTTGCGCGCGATTTTTTTCAACGAATTATTTTGCGAGAGAATCTTTTCAATTTGCTTCGGCAGCGCTTCGAGCGCATGTAAAATTTCCGCCGCGCGTTTCGCCGGAAGATTTCGCATTCTTCCCAAATGCACAGCCAACAATGACAAAACCGTGAGCGTCGAAACAAATGCTTTCGTGGAGGCGACGCCGATTTCCGGGCCGGCGTGCATATAGATGCCGCCGTCCACTTCGCGCGCAATCGTGCTGCCGACGACGTTGACGATGGCGAGTGTTTTGTGTCCACGCTGTTTCGCTTCGCGCAATGCGGCGAGCGTGTCGGCGGTTTCGCCGGATTGCGAGAGCACGAGCAGCACGGTGTTTTTTTCGAGCGGCGCGTTGCGATAACAAAATTCATGCGCGAATTCGACTTCGACCGGAATGCCCGCGAGTTCCTCAATCAGATATTCGCCGACGAGCGCGGCGTGCCAGCTCGTGCCGCTGGCGGCGATGATGATGCGGTCAATCGAACGCAATTCGGCTTCGCTTAAATTCAAACCGCCCAAATGCGCCGTCGCATTTTTCAAATCCACGCGACCGCGCAGCGCATTTTCAATTGTGCGCGGTTGCTCCAGAATTTCTTTGAGCATGAAATGCGCATGGGCACCGCGAACGGCGTCTTCCTGGTCGAATTCGAGTTTACTGATTTGGACTTTTGCCGTGTCCGTGCCGAGATTCAAAACGTCGAAGCGTTTGGCGGTAATTGTCGCAACGTCGTAATCGTTGAGGTAAACGACGCGTTTCGTGTGCGCGACGATGGCGTTGGCGTCGCTCGCAAGAAAATTTTCACCTTTGCCGATGCCGATGATGAGCGGCGAGCCGCGACGCGCGCCTATGATTTTATCCGGCTCATCCGTGCAAATGACGGCGAGGCCGTAAGTGCCGATGACATCGCGCAATGCGTCGCAGACGGCTTGCGTGAGTGCGTCGCGATTTCTTTTTGAATTGTAGGAGACGACGTGAGGAGTCTCTGATTTCTTTTTGATTTGAGCCTCGTTACCTCGGCTCCTACGCTTTTGATAATAATCACCAATCAAATGCGCGAGGACTTCAGTGTCGGTGTCGGATTTGAATTTGTGGCCGGCGGCGAGCAATTTCGTTTTGAGCGCGTCGTAATTTTCAATGACACCGTTGTGGACGACGGCGATTTTTTCGGATTGGTCGAAGTGCGGATGGCAATTTTTGTCCGAGGGAATTCCATGTGTCGCCCAGCGCGTGTGGCCGATGCCGAGATTTCCGGCGACCGGGTTGGATTGCAAAACCGTGGCGAGGCCGCTGTCAATTTTTCCCTTTTTCTTGCGCACGAGCAAATCCGCTTCCTGCAAAACGGCGATGCCTGCACTGTCATAGCCGCGATATTCGAGTCGCCGCAATCCTTCGAGCAGGATGGGCGAGGCCGCTTTTTTTCCGACGTATCCGATGATGCCGCACATATATTTTTAACCGCTGATTACACGGATTCAAAAATAATCCGCGTAATCCGTGGTTTCATTTCAAAATCCAGTTTGCTGCTCCAGTTAAGTCACCAACAACAATCGCGTCTTTCAATTTGTCTGCTGACTCACGTTCCACTTCCGCGCCGTAGCCGGTGCGGACTAAAATACTTTTTTTGACGCCTGCGTTCCAGCCGCATTCCAAATCAATCAGCTTGTCGCCAATCAAAAAACTTTGCGACAAGTCCAAACCGAATTCGTCGCGCGCGTCGAACAAAAATTGCGGCGACGGTTTGCGTCCGTGGCTCGGTTCTTCCGGTTTTTCGGGCGCGATGTAAATTTTTTCAAAGCGCGCGCCGCTTTTGGCCAGTTCTCCGCACATATATTGGTTCACTTTATCCACGTCGGCCATCGTAAAATAGCCGCGCCCGACGCCGGATTGATTTGAGACGATGAACAGTTTGAATCCGGCATCGCAAAGCTTTTTCAAGCCGATCGGCGTCGCGGGAAAAATTTCCACATCTTCAGGACGATGCAAATAATTCTTTTCGGCAATCATCGTCCCGTCGCGGTCGAGAAAAACGGCTCGGTTCATCGTGTCAAATTGTGGTTTGATTATGGCAAAAATGGAATTGAATTTTTTTCCCCGTTCGCGCATTTTGTGGGTTCCCGTTTTCGGTTAACCATTAAATCATACTCACATGAGCAAAGGCAGACTCGGAATTTTGGTCGGCGGCGGCCCCGCGCCCGGACTCAACGGCGTCATCGCGGCGGCCACGATTGAAGGCATCAATCAAGGCTATGAGGTCATCGGCTTCCGCGACGGCTTCAAACATCTGGCGGCGGGCGACGCATCGCAAATCAAGCCGCTGGCCATCCGCGACGTAAAAGACATCCATCTCAAAGGCGGTTCCATCCTCGGCACGGCGCGCACGAATCCGACGAAATCCGAGGAGCACATGAAAAATCTTTTCAGTGTGTTCCAAAAGCTCGGCATCACGGCGCTCGTGACCATTGGCGGCGATGACACGGCATTTTCCGCAAGCGTTGTCGCCAAGCGCAGCAATGGAACAATCCAGGTCGCGCACGTGCCCAAGACGATTGACAACGATTTGCCATTGCCCGGTTCCACGCCGACGTTTGGTTATGAAACGGCGCGTCATTACGGCGTGCAAATTGTCCGCAACTTGATAGAAGACGCGCGCACCACATCGCGCTGGTATATCATTGTCAGCATGGGCCGCGCGGCGGGACATCTCGCGCTCGGCATCGCCAAGGCATCAGCCGCCACGCTTTCCATTATTTCCGAAGAATTTCGCGGACGCTCTGTGACAGTGGACGAAGTGTGCGACATCATCATCGGCTCCATCGTCAAGCGCAAAGCGGAAGGTTCGCAATACGGCCTCGTCGTTCTCGCGGAAGGATTGATTGAATCGCTCGGCGAACAGGGATTGATCAAGGCGTTGCCAGAAGGACAACTTGAACGTTTTGGCAAAGTCGTCCGTGATGACCACGGCCATTTGCGCCTCGGCGAAATAGAATTTGGCCGCCTGATGAAAGAACTTTTGACCACACGCCTTGAAAAACTCGGCATCAAGATGACTTTCATTGACAAAGACCTCGGCTACGAACTTCGTTGCGCCGATCCGATTCCCTTCGACGCCGAATATACCCGCGACCTTGGTTACGCGGCGGTGAAATTCCTTCGTTCGCCCGAAGCCGAAAAATACGGCGCCATCATCAGCTTTGTGGACGGCAAGATGATCCCGCTGCCATTCGACAAAATGCTTGACCCGAAAACTGGCCGGATGCAAAACCGCAAAGTCAACGTGGACGGCGAAGCCTACGAATGTGCCTGCGCCTACATGATCCGGCTGGAGCGCGAAGATTTCGAGGACGCGAAACAATTGGCGAAAATCGCCGCTGCCGTTTCGATGTCGCCTGAACAATTTCGCGCGCGCTTCGGCTATCTCGCCGGATTGAAATAATTTCCCGGAACAAATTTCCGCGTCCGGCGTCTCATTGAAGTGGCGTGCGAACCGAACGCACGCTAGATTCGCTCATGTTTATCGCCGGACTGGGAACCGCCGCGCCGCCGCAACGCTTCACGCAGCGCGAATGTTGGGACGCGCTGCAACGCTCGCCCCAATTTCCAAAACTCAAACCGCGCTCTCACGCGATTCTTAAAAAAATTCTTCGCGGCGAAAATGGAATTGTCGCACGCCATCTCGCGCTCGAACCGATCTCTGAAGTTTTTGAAACCACGCCCGATGCGCTTCAAGCCCGTTTCGCAAAACACGCGCCCGCGCTCGCCACGCTCGCCGCAAAACACGCGCTGAAAGACGCCGGCTGCGAACCAAACGAAATTGACGCCGTTCTCATCAGCACTTGCACCGGTTATTTGTGTCCCGGACTGACAAGCTACGTCAGCGAACAACTTTGCCTGCGCGAAAATGTTTTCACACTGGATTTAGTAGGGCAAGGTTGCGGCGCAGCGCTGCCGAATTTGCGGACAGCCGAAGCGATTCTCGCCGCCGGTCGCGCCGAAAAAGTTTTGTCCATTTGCGTCGAGGTTTGCAGCGCGGCATTTTTTCTGGATGACGATCCGGGCGTTTTGATCAGCGCCTACTTGTTCGGCGACGGTGCGGGCGCGGCTGTTCTGACAAACAAACCGTCCAAAAAAAATCGCCGCGTTGAATGGAAATTCGGCTCCTCAAATCTTGCGCCGGAAAAACGTGAAACGCTGCGGTTCAAACACAAAAATGGAATGCTGCGGAACATTTTGCTGCCGCAAGTCCCGCAAATCGCCGGCGACGAAGCGGCCAAATTATTTTCCGACTCGCTCGCCGCCGCAAAAATAAAACGCGAACAGATCACCGGCTGGATTTTGCACACCGGCGGGCGCGACGTGATTTTGTCGTTGCGCGACAAACTCAAATTGAGTGAAGCCGACGTCCGCCACAGTTCCGCCGTGCTGCGAGAATTTGGAAACGTCAGCAGCCCGACGGTTTTCTTCGTCCTAGAACGCGCGCTGAAAGACACCGTGCCGGACGGACTTTGGTGGATGTCCGCGTTCGGCGCGGGTTTCAGTTGCCACGGCGCATTTTTGGAAGTTGGATAAATTTATAAACGGTGGGGCGAGGACGGTGGCCGTCTGCCAAGACCCGCGAGCCGCAATAAAATGAAACGCATCGTCCAACCCGAACTTCTCGACACGCTGCCGCCGGACGACCCGGCGGCGCTGCGCTCGCGCCGCGATTTGCGCCGCGTCAATTTTTGGATGCGCAACCACGCAATCATGGCGGTCGCGCTGAAGGAAAATTATCTGGGCTTGCCAAAACAAATCACCGAACTCGGCGCGGGCGACGGAAATTTTTTATTGCAAGTCGCGCAAAAAATTTACACGCGATGGCCGGACGTGAGCGCAACCTTGCTTGACCGGCAAAAAACTGTCTCCACCGGAACGCTCGCCGCATTTTCAAAATTTAACTGGCGCGCGGAAATTGCGGTTGCCGATGTTTTTAATTGGAACGGTTCGTCCGAAATTGTCGTCGCCAATCTGTTTCTCCATCATTTTGAAGGCGCGGATTTGGCGGAACTGCTTCAAAAGATTTCCGGGCGCACAAAATTGTTCATCGCCGTCGAGCCGCATCGTTTTCATTTTTCTTTTCCCTGCGCTCAATTGCTTCGCTTCATCGGCTGCGGCAAAATCACGCGCCACGACGCCGCCGTCAGCATCCGCGCAGGATTTGTCCGCAAGGAACTTTCCGAACTCTGGCCTGACAAGCAAAATTGGAAGCTCACGGAACGACGCACCGGTTTGTTCAGCCATTTGTTCATCGCAAAAAAAATCGAGTAAATGCCCGCGCCAAAACCAATTCAAATTGTCGGCGGCGGACTTGCCGGATTGACGCTGGGAATCGCGCTGCGGAAAAAAGAAATTCCCGTCACGATTTTTGAGGCCGGAAATTATCCGCGCCATCGCGTCTGCGGCGAATTCATCAGCGGACGCGGATTGGAAATTCTCGAATCACTCGACTTAAAGCAGAAGTTTTTCGATGCGGGCGCGATTTGCGCGGAAAGCGCTGCGTTCTTTGCTAGCGAATCAAACTCACCAGTTCGCCAGTTGCCGGCGCCCGCGCTTTGCCTTTCGCGCTTTGTAATGGACCAATTGCTCGCGGACGAATTTCAAAAACTCGGCGGCGAACTGCAAACCGGCGTGCGCTGGCAAAATAATTTTTCTGATGGAACCGTCCGCGCGAGCGGACGAAAGTTGCATCCAAAAGAAAATGGCTGGCGCTGGTTTGGTTTGAAAGCCCACGCGCGAAATGTCTCTCCCGCCGCCGATTTGGAGATGCACATTTTCAAAAACGGCTACGTCGGCATCTGCAAACTGGCCGGCGGCGAAGTGAACGTCTGCGGTTTGTTCCGGCGAAACAGTTTCGATGCGCCGCAACAGAATGGATTCAAACTGCTGCGCGGAAATCCTGCAACAATTTTGCACGAGCGGCTCGCGCGGGCGGAGTTCGACGAAAATTCCTTTTGTTCCGTCGCCGGTCTGTCGTTGAAGCCGCAGCGCGCGGCGGAAAAATCCGAAGTGTGCGTCGGCGACGCGCTCACGATGATTCCGCCGGTCACGGGCAACGGGATGTCGCTCGCGTTTGAATCAGCGCAGATCGCCGCCGGACCGCTGGCGGCTTTCAGTCGCGGCGAAATTTCGTGGGCGCAGTCGCGGCAAAAAATCGCGTGCGCGTGCGACGAAAACTTTTCCCGCCGGTTGCGCTGGGCAAGCTGGCTGCAAAGATTTTTGCTTTCGACATACCTGCCAAATCCGATAAAAAATTTCGCTGCGCGCAGCGATTGGTTTTGGCGGTTTGCATTTGAGCGCACGCGCTGAATTTGTAGAATTGAAAAAATGAAACCGCTCGCGGACTGCAAACTTTACACCTTCGTGGACACGGCCTGTCTGCACGGTCGCGCGCCGGAAATTGTCGCGCAGCAATTGTGTGACGGCGGCAGCGATTTGATCCAATTGCGCGCAAAAAACTCTTTGCCCGAAGAAATCCGTCGCATGGCGGAAAAAATTCTGCCAATCACAAGGCGCGCGAACGTCGGCCTCGTCATCAACGATCATTTTGAAATCGCGCGCGAGCTTGGCGCGGAATTTTGCCACTTGGGACAGGAAGATTTTTTCGACACCGGTTTCAAAAATGTTTCCGAACTCAAGACTCAAAATTCAAAACTTAAAATTGGGCTTTCGACTCATTCACCCGAACAGGCCCAGCGCGCTTTGGCTGCGGGCGCAGATTATGTTGCCATCGGGCCTGTATTTGCGACCGGCACCAAGCCGGGCGCGAAACCCGTGACACTCGAATACGTTCGCTGGGCGGCGAAAAATGTGAATGTCCCGTGGTTCGCCATCGGCGGCATCAACTTGGAAAATCTTGGCGACGTTCTGGCGGCAGGCGCAAAACACGTTTGCATCGTCTCGGCCATTCTCAACGCGCCGGACGTTGCCGAAGCCTGCGCGGAATTCCGGCAAAGGCTGGGTTAAAATTCGGCTGGCACTCGAAATCGGCGTCAATCTGGAATTTTTATTTGCGCGCGACCGCCAAAATTTTGTCGGATTTGGCCAATCGGCGGCGATATACTTTCAGAAAATGACAAGCGATTTGGATTTGCTGCGGCAATTCGCGCGGGAAAATTCGCAGGACGACTTCACCGAAATCGTCCGGCGTCATGTGAACCTCGTCTATTCCGCCGCGCTGCGACAAGTCCGTTCGCCGCAACTGGCCGAGGAAATCGCGCAATCCGTTTTTGCCGACCTCGCGCGCGATGCGAACAAATTAAAACCCGACACGATTGTCACCGCCTGGCTTTATTCGGTCACGCGACGAACCGCGATTGATGTCATCCGCAAAGAATCGCGCCGCCAGTTGCGCGAACAAATCGCCGTGGAGATGAACAACATGAATGCGACCGAAAGTAGGACAGGCGTCCCGCCTGTCTGGTCTGAAATCGAAAAATATCTCGACGACGCGATGGCCGCGCTCGACGAGACCGACCGCGCCGCGATTTTGCTCCGCTACTTTGAAAATAAAAACCTGCGCGAAGTCGGCGAGAGCTTGAACATTTCCAACGACGCCGCGCAAAAGCGCGTGAGCCGCGCCGTGGAACGGTTGCGCGAATTTTTCTCGAAACGCAACGTGACGATTGGCGCAAGCGGACTGGCTGTTTTGATTTCCGCCAACGCCGTTCAATCCGCGCCGGTTGGATTGGCCGCAACAATTTCTGCCGCCGCTGTTTTAGCCGGAACCGCCGTTCACACTTCAACCGTAATTGCCGCAACCAAAACCATTGCCATGACTACACTGCAAAAAACCGTCATCACCACCGCGCTCGCTGCCACCGTTGGAACCGGAATCTTTGAAGCGCATCAAACCGCGCAACTGCGCGACGAAGTCCAAACACTCCAGCAACAGCAAACGCCGCTGGCCGCGCAAATCCAGCAATCAGGTCAATCGCTGGCTGACGCAACCAATCAATTGGCGGGGTTACTCGCAGAAAATGCACGGCTGAAATCCAATTCAAATGAGAATGAGCTTTTGAAATTACGCGCTGAAGTGACGCAATTAAAGGTAGTTCAAGTTCAAGGGCGGAATAGTTCAATGGAAGTTATGGCCGACGCCTGGGTGAAACGTGTGGAGCAGTTCAAGCAGTATGTTGAGCAACATCCTGATGAAGGCATTCCCGAGTTTCAATTTCTCGACGATCGGGAATGGCTGTCAGTAGTCGAGCCTTCTTATGGTGAATCACACTTTAAGACGCAGATGGAATTGTTGAAAAGTCAGGCTATAGGAAAATTTGCCGGAGTGATGCAAGGAGTCTTGCAAAAATATGCCCAAGCCAATAATGGGCAATTCCCAAGCGATCTTTCACAATTGCAGCCGTATTGCGATCCGAATGTGGAAACCATACTTCAGCAGCGTTACGAAATTAAACCCGCAAGTATTTTGCCGCGGAGCACTGTCAAAGACTTGGATATAAAAACCGACTGGGTGATTGCTGGAAAACAGACAATTGCCTCAAATACCGGAGACTACATTGCAATTTGGGCCAACGGCGAATCTTATTTCTGGCACTAAAATAATTGGCTCACATCGCCTTCGCCGCGATGTCGCGGCGGAACTGCGCGCCGTCGAAATGGATTTTCACTTTTCTTGTCCGGTTTCAGCATTGGCGGTTACTATTCCATGAGTGAACAGCCTCACCGATCAACAGCTTTTGTGCGAATACAGCACGCGCCGCTCGGATGCGGCGTTTGCCGAACTGGTGCGGCGGCACGTTGACTTCGTCTATTCCGCCTCATCGCGCATGGTTTGCGACGCGCATCTGGCCGAAGACGTGACGCAAGGCGCATTTGTGGCGATGGCGCAAAACGCCGGACGGCTCGCGGAACATCCCGTTTTGTCCGGCTGGCTGCATCGCACGGCGCAAAACCTTGCCGCCAACATCGTCCGCTCTGATGTGCGCCGTCGCGAACGCGAACAGGAGGCCGCTGCCATGAACCAATTGCTTGCCAACGAATCCGATGTCACTTGGAAAAATATCGCGCCGCTTCTCGATGCCGCGCTTGGCGAATTGAACGAAGCGGAACGCGACGCCGTGCTGCTCCGTTACTTTGAGCGCAAGTCCGCGCGTGACATGGCGGAAATTCTCGGCACGAGCGAAGACGCCGCGCAAAAACGCGTGAGCCGCGCCGTTGAACGGTTGCGCGAATTTTTCTCGAAACGCAACGTGACGATTGGCGCGAGCGGACTGGCCGTTTTGATTTCCGCCAACGCCGTTCAATCAGCGCCGGTTGGATTGGCCGCCACAATTTCAACCGCAATTGCCCTAACAACCACAACTCTCGGAATGACTATGATTCACAAAATTCTCATCGCCGGATTTGCCGCCGCCGCGATTGGCAGCGGCATTTACTCAATTTATTTGCAAAAGCAAATTGGCGCATTGCAACAACACGAAACGTCGCTGAACCAGCAAATCGCGCAATTGAGAGTTGAGCGCGACGATGCAAAAAATCAATTGGCGGCATTGCAACAGGAGAATGAACAATTGCGCGGTGAAGTGACGCAGTTGCGGCAACAACGAAATGTTCCGCCGAAAGTGGCGCAACCAGAGACGAACAGTTTGCCGGACGCGAGAAAAATCCAGATTCTCTTGAAATCGCAGCTTGTTTCTCTTTCCACCGAAGACTTGCAAGTTCTTGGAGTTGGGTGGAAGTCGGACGCGCAAGGCGGCAAAACCGGCTTGCTTACTGAACAACAATTCAAAGTCATCAGCGAGGCATTGCAAGGGGCAAGTGATGTCAATTTCATCAGCGCGCCGCGAGTAGTTACCATCAATGGAGAAACGGCAACGATCTCCGTAACAAGAGCATTTCCTCTGCTTCCCGTCGGCAATGCAAACGCGAATGTCAGCGTGAATTACACGAATATCGGCGTGAACTTGGATGTGAAGCCCTATTTTTCAACAAACTCCTCCACTTTTAATTTGAATCTCGGAGCGAAATTAACTCAATTGGCCGGCGATCCTTCGCAGCCGGACGTGCAGACAATTCAATTAACAAACCAAGTGACATTATCTCCCGGCCAGACGGTTGTCATGGAAACAGAAATGGCCGACGGCGGATGGATGCCAGATTCCACAAATGTTTTCACAGGGCCAAGAAGCCTTTTATTTTTTGTCACGCCGACGGTTGTGAACGATCAAGATTTTCAACCGGCTGGAAAGCGTGGGATTGCAACACGGAAGCCGCCGACAAACGCGGATTCGCCTGATTTTCCAAAACCTCAATAATTGCTTAACGCCTTCACCGCGATGTCACAGCGGAATTGCGCGCCGTCAAAGAGGATTTTTCACGCTGTTTTTCGTCCCGGCAGGGACAACTGGAAATTAGCCAGCCACATTGTGGCTGGCTTCCGCGCAAAAATAAAATCCGTCCTGAAGGGACGCTGGAAAACGACCGGTGTTCCATCGTCGTTCCGCGACTAAAATCTTTTCCGATTCAAAACCAGCCACTGCGTAGCTGGCTAATTTCCTATGCCGCTTCGCGGCTTTGCGACTTTGCGTTAAAATGCTTTGGCCCCAATGTCGCGGCGAAACTGCGCACCGTCGAAATGGATTTTTTCCACGGCGGCATAAGCGGCGGATTGTGCGGTTTTCAAATCCTTGCCCAAAGCCGTCACGCCGAGAACACGCCCGCCGTTCGTGACGATTTCATTTCCATTGCGCGCCGTGCCGGCGTGAAAAACTTTTACGTCCGGCAATTTCGCCGCATTATCCAAGCCGCGAATCGGTTTTCCTTTTTCATAATTTCCAGGATAACCGCCGCTCGCCATCACCACGCACACGCTCGCCGCCGGTTTCCATTTCAATTCGATTTTGTCCAGCGTGCCGCTCACGCTCGCGTCGAGCAGTTCGACCAGATCGTTTTCCAACCGCGTCAGGTAAACCTGCGTTTCGGGATCGCCGAAGCGCGCGTTGAATTCCAAAACGCGCGCGCCATTTTTTGTGAGCATGATTCCCGGATAAAGAATTCCACAGAAATTTATTTTTTCCTCCGCACAGCCGCGCAGCCACGGATTCAAAATTGCGTCGCCGATTTTTTTTAATTCCGCGTCGCTCAAAAACGGCGTCGGTGAATAAGTTCCCATGCCGCCGGTGTTCAAACCTTGGTCGCCGTCCAGTGCGCGCTTGTGGTCTTGCGACGTTGGAAAAAATTTCGCGGTTTTGCCGTCGCAGATTGCGTGCAGTGAAATTTCAATTCCTTCAAGAAATTCCTGGATGACAATCTTTGCGCCTGCCGCGCCAAAATTTTTTGCGACCAGAATTTCGTCAATCGCGCGATTTGCCTCGATTTCATTGGCGCAAATCAAAACGCCCTTGCCGAGCGCAAGGCCGTCGGCTTTCACGGCGCATTTGCCGCCGAGCGACGCTGCAAATTTTTTTGCGGCAATCGCATCTGAAAAAGCCCCGGCGCGCGCGGTTGGAATTCCGTATTTCTCCATGAAGTTTTGCGAGAAAACTTTTGACGACTCGAACTCCGCGGCCTTCTGGTTCACGCCCCAAATCTTCAAGCCGTGCTTCTGAAACAAATCCACGATGCCGAGCGCGAGCGGATTGTCCGGTCCGACGACGGTGAGTTCGATTTTCTTTTCGAGCGCGAACGCGAGCAGTTTCGGCAAATCGTCGGCGGAAATGTTGACACACTCGACTGGCGTGCCGTTTTTTGAAGTGGGGCAGGCATCTTGCCTGTCCGCGACACTGGGCAGGCTGGAAGCCTGCCCCACTATTTCCTGCGCGATGCCCGCGTTGCCGGGCGCGCAGAAAATTTTTTTGGCGTGCGACGATTGCGCGAGTTTCCAGACCAGCGCGTGTTCGCGTCCACCCGAACCGATGATGAAGATTTTCATGAAATGCGCCCCCAGATTACGCGGATTGCACAGTTTGAAAATTAAAAATTGATCCGTGGCGGCAAGGCTGGTCGGCGCGTTTGGCGGCGCGGCGGGCTGGATGAACGTGCCGGTCAAAAC
>DASQOZ010000091.1:0-3680 GCA_035644195.1 Candidatus Methylomirabilota bacterium
CGACGGACTCGCGCCACTCGCCAGCGAAGCCGTCAAACGCGGACTGCGTTTTGGAATCTGGATGGAACCGGAAATGGTGAATCCAAAAAGCGAATTGTTCGAGCAGCATCCCGATTGGGTGATTCGTCAGCCGAAACGCGAACTGGAATTGCAGCGCAATCAACTCGTGTTGGATTTAACACGACCGGAAGTGCAGCAATTTGAATGGAATTCCATCCAAAGCATTTTGAGCGTGCCGGACATCAGTTATGCGAAATGGGATTGCAATCGTTACCTCACGCAGCCGGGTTCGTCCTACCTCGCGCCAAATCGGCAATCACAGTTGTGGATTGATTACGTCACCGCGCTCTACGCGCTCATGGACAAAACGGCGAACGCATTTCCCGACACGGAATTGATGCTTTGCTCCGGCGGCGGCGGGCGCGTGGATTACGGCGCGCTGAAATATTTTCACGAATTCTGGCCGAGCGACAACACCGACCCGGTCGCGCGCGTGCCGATGCAATGGGATTATTCCTACTTTTTTCCGCCAATGGCCATCGCCAGCCACGTCACGCATTGGGGCAACCGTCCGATGCACTTCGCGTGCAGCGTGGCGATGAGCGCGCGCTTCGGCATGGATCTGGATTTGAATAAATTGTCAGCGGAAGACAAAGCCGTTTGCGCCGGAGCGATCAGCGCCTACAAAAAAATCCGCGAAGTCACCGCGTTCGGTGATTTGTATCGCTTGGAAAATCCGCATGAAACTTTTCGCGGCGCGCTGAATTTTACGTCGCCCGACAAAAATCGCGCGGTCGTTTTTGCTTTTCAATTGAAAGACGGCGAAAATGTTCCGGTGCGTCCGCAAGGACTTGATCCGGCAAAAAATTATACCATCCGCGAACTGAATCCTGCGCCGGGACGCGACGCAATTCCGCAGGAAGGGAAAACTTTTACCGGCGAACAATTGATGCGCGACGGCATTTTGCCTTCATGCTCAAAAGCGATTGAAGCTTGTGTCATCGAACTGGGTTCCTAATCAATCAACTCCCTCAATGTTTTCAGGACTAAAAAAAATTATTGCGTTTAGTTTTGCATTAGCCGCGCTGGTTTTTGCACCCGAAAAATTTTTGGCCGCAACCGAAACCAATTCCTGGTCGCTCGCTTCGCCGTCCGGCCAATGTGCCATTTTCGTTTCGCTCGGCGACGGCGGAAGTTTGAGTTACCAGGTTTCGCGCGCAGGAAAGATTGTCATCCAAAAGTCGCCGCTCGGCTTGCGGCGCGACGATCAGGATTTTGAACATTCGCTCGCTTTTGATCACGCGGGGAAAATTGAAAGTCGCCGCGAGAAATACGAACTGTTCGCCAGCACGCAGCCGCGAGTCAATCATCTCCTGAATTTTCGCAGCGTCACATTTCGCAATTCTCAAAATGCGCCAATCGAAATTGATCTGGCGGCGAGCGATGAAGGTGTCGCATTTCGTTATCGCTTTACGGAAACTGACAATTTCGTTCACGTCATCGAATCGGAATTGACCAGTTTCAAAATTCCACAAAACGCGCGCGGCTGGTTGCAGCCGTATCACGCCGCCGGACCTTACACGCCGGCCTACGAAGATTTTTATTTTCACGTCTCGCCCGGCGATCCGCCTCCGGATTCGCGCGCAAAGGCCGTGGGCTGGGCTTTTCCCGCGCTCTTCAATGTTTCCGATGCTTCGACTTGGGCGCTGATTACTGAAGCGGGAACGGATGAATCTTATTGCGCGTGCCATTTGAATCCCGATTGTTCCGGCGGAATTTATCGGATCGCTTTTCCATTAGCCGATGAAGCCACGCGCGGCTGCACGAACAAATTTAGCCCAGAGCCGCGCTGCACTTTGCCGTGGACGATGCCGTGGCGCGTCATCGTTTTGGGAAAATCGGCTGGCGACATTGCGCTTGAAACGCTCGTCACCGATCTGTCCGCGCCGTCGCGCATCGCGAACACGTCGTGGATAAAACCCGGTCGCGCGTCGTGGGCTTGGTGGTCGTATCCCGACGGGCCGGAAACGACGAATTTGTTCAATGAGTTCACCGACTTCGCCGCGAAAATGGGATGGGAATATACTTTGTTCGACGCCGGCTGGTGGAAGCCGGGATTAAAACCGATTGCCAATTATGCTTCTGCAAAAGGCGTGATGCCGCTGGCGTGGCTGTTTGCGACGGATTTTTACGATGCGAAAAAAGGCCCGGAAACATTGGACAAAATGGCCGCCGCCGGAATTCGCGGCGTGAAGGTGGATTTCTGGTGTTCGGATCGGCAGGAAGCCATCGCCGCGCAGCAGGCGTTGATGCGCGAGGCGGCGGCGCGAAAAATGGTCGTGAACCTGCACGGCTGCACGATTCCGCGCGGCTGGCAGCGCACCTGGCCGAATGTTTTGTCAACGGAAGCCGTGCTTGGCAGCGAAAGTTATTTTTTTGAACCGCATTACACGGAAAAAGCGGCGGAACTTGACGCCGTTTTGCCGTTCACGAGAAACGCCGTCGGGCCGATGGATTATACTCCAGTTGCCTGTTCGCCGAAAAAATACGAACGCACGACGACCGCCGCGCACCAACTGGCCGCCGCGCTTATTTTCACCTGTGGAATTGTTCATTACGCCGACAAGCCGGAATTTTTTGAATCGCTGCCGCCGGAAGCGTTGCAAATTTTCCGCGACGCGCCCGCGCGCTGGGACGAAACAAAATGTCTGGTCGGCGAGCCGGGACAAATCGCCGTCTTCGCGCGGCGCTCCGGCAAAAGCTGGTTCATCGCGGGCATCAACGGAACGGGCGAATCTTTGCCGGTGAATCTGGATTTGTCCGCGTTCAAAAAATTTCGGCATCGCCTGATGATTTCCGAAGGCGCAAATGCGACCATGCAGGTAAACGCCGCGCCGCTGGAAAACTCAAATGGATGGAAACGTGAAATTCCGCCGCGCGGCGGATTTATTTTGCGGCTGGATAAATAATCAACGTCAAATTTATGATCGTAAAAAAAACAAGCATTTCATTTTGCCTCTCAATCTTCGCGCTCGCCGCCGCGCTGCCTTTGTTCGCCGCTGAAAATAAATCCGTTCCGTCGGAAACGACAATCTGGTTCGACGCGCCGGTGAAAAATTTCACGGAATCGTCGCCGCTCGGAAATGGACGGCTGGGCGCGATGATGTTCGGCGGCGTGGACGACGAGCGGATCGTGCTGAACGAAAGTTCCGTCTGGTCGGGTTCGCGCCAGGACGCCGACCGCCCGGACGCCTACAAAGTTTTGCCCGAAATCCAAAAGTTGTTGCTCGCCGGGAAAAATCCCGAGGCCGAGGCGCTCGTGAACGCCAACTTCACCTGCAAAGGCCCGGGTTCGGGCGGCGGACAATACGGCTGCTATCAAGTGCTCGGCAATTTTAATTTGTCGTTTTTGCCGGGCGATACAAATTTGCCGATCACAAATTACCGGCGTGAGTTGAATCTCAACGACGCGGTGGCGACGGTGCAGTTCAATCGCGGCGGCGTGAAATTTGATCGTGAAATGTTTTCAAGCGCGCCGGATCAGGTTATGGTTTTGCGTTTGAGCGCGGACAAGCCGGGGCAAATTTCCTTCGACGCGCAGCTCGACCGGCCGGAGCGGTTTGGAACCACGGGCGACGGCGACAATGGTTTGCTGATGACCGGCCAGCTCGACAACGGCA
>DASQOZ010000092.1:0-2346 GCA_035644195.1 Candidatus Methylomirabilota bacterium
ATTCTCTAAAATGTCAGCAGTCGGCGTCATGTTTCAATGCGCGTGTTTCGCCGAACCATGCGCGTGGCCGCAGCCGCATTTTCTAACTTTCGATTGCGCCGCCTTTTCCTGCTGCTGCGCAATCTCGCTCAAAATATTCTCCGCAATCTCCTCCGCCGCTTTCGGCGCGTGCCACTGCGCGAGCGCAGCCTGCATTTTTGAACGTGCGGTTTCGCTTTCAACAAGTTCGCTCAAAATCGCAGCAGTCTTTTCCGGCGTGGAATTTTTCTGTTCCAGTAATTTTGCCGCGCCAGTTTTATCAAACGCGAGCGCGTTGAAAAACTGATGATTGTCGGCTGCTGCCGGAAATGGGACGAGCAACGATGGCAATCGCATCGCAGCGATTTCCGCCAACGAAGACGCGCCGGAGCGGCTCACGGAAACCGTCGCCGCGCCGAGCGCCATATCCATTTCCGCGAGGAACGGTTTCATAACGGCTTTGGTTCCGCGCGAGGCGTAAGCAGATTTCACCTTTTCAAAATCATTTGTGCCGGTCAAATGCAGCCATTGCCAGTTTTTTCCGGCGAGCAACGGAAGCGCGGACAAAATCATTTCATTAAGTCCGCTCGCGCCCTGGCTGCCGCCCATCACTAAAATTGTCGGACGATTTGGATCAAGTTCGAGCGCAGCGCGACAGTTTTCAATCGTAGCAGCCGACGTGAGTCGGTTCTGATTTTCGAAATGAGCGGACTCATGTCCGCTGCTACAAAATTGCGGACGAACTGGCGTGCCGGTGCAGGAAATCTTTTTGGCGCGCAAACGCGCGGCGGCTTCGGGAAATCCGACGAAGGCTTCGTCCACGAATCGCGATAGAAAACGATTGGCGCGTCCGGGAATGGTGTTGGATTCGTGTAGAAAAGTTTTTGCGCCGAGTTTTCGCGCGGCCAGAACCGGCGGCGCCGAAGTAAATCCGCCCATTGCCAGAACTGCGTCGGGCGTTTGCGTTTTGAAAATTTTCCGCGAGGCGCGAAATGAATTCCAAAAGCTTTTTGCAAAGGAAAAATAATTCCGGTTCTGTAATCCAACCGCCGGAAACGTAAAGATTTCAAAACCTTGCGCAGATTTCACGGCTTGCTGATCCACGTCTTTGGGCGAAATGAGCAGCGCGATTTTGCAGCCGCGCTTTTTTAATTCCTCGGCGACGGCAATTCCTGGAAAAAGATGTCCGCCCGTCCCGCCACAAGCGATGGCGACGAAGGGCGATTTTTTTTTTAGTGAATTCATGTTGCCCTCGCTGCGAAGGGATTGTCGGCGGCATCAATTCCTGATTTGGAAACTTTTTCCCGCACGGTTTTTTCCCGCACTGGCGCACGACGCGCGACGCTCAACAAAATTCCGACGCCGATCAGCATCGCGAGCAGGCTGGAGCCGCCGGAGCTGATGAACGGCAGCGCGAGTCCCTTGTTCGGCAGAACGCTGGTGACGACGCCAATGTTGATGGCGGCTTGCAGCGAAATCAAAAACGTGACTCCCGTCGCGAGCAGGCAGCCGAAGTTGTCGCGCGAACGGAGGGAAATGAAAATTCCACAAACGGTGATGAGCAGAAATGCGACGACGACGAACAGCGTGGCGATCAATCCCAATTCCTCGCCGATGTTGGCGAAAATAAAATCGCTTTGTATTTCAGGAACGTAACCGAGTTTTTGCAAACCGTTGCCGAGGCCGAGGCCGGTCACGCCGCCCGCGCCGAGCGCGATCATGCTCTGGTGTGCTTGAAGCGCCGCGCCATTGAGATGATCCTGCGGATGCAGCCACGCGGCGATGCGGTTCATGCGCATCGGGCTGTGTAAAATTGAAACGGCCAGTGCCGTCGCGCCACAAAATGCTGGAACAAAAAGATGTTTTAGGCGGACGCCCGCGACGAGAAGCATCATGCCGCTGACGGCTGCGAGGAGAATTGTCGTGCCGCGATCAGGTTCGATAAAAATCAGACCGAGTGCTGCGGCAATGATTATTCCGGGGGAAATAATTCCGCGTTTGAACGTGTCCATTTTCCGCTGTGAGCGGTCGCAATACCACGCTAGCATGATGATGAGTGCGATTTTGACAATCTCAGACGGCTGAATGCTGCCAACTCCGGGAATATGAATCCACCGGCTCGCACCGTTGAGCCTCATACCATAAATTTTTTGCCCAAAATTAGGCAGAAAAACCATTACGGCCAAAAATAGCGCGCCAACAAAAATAGGCAGCGCCAGTTTTTTCAGAATCGCGTAATCAAGAATTGCCATGATCGCGCACGCGACGAATCCAAGCGCACACCAAATGATTTGCATCTGGAGCAGATGTGCGCCGACTTCGGCGTGA
>DASQOZ010000093.1:0-45811 GCA_035644195.1 Candidatus Methylomirabilota bacterium
TTCGGACGACGGCTGCGGGATGAATCCCGATTTTCTAAACCGCTCGTTGTTCCGCCCATTTCAAACGACAAAAAAAAACGGCATCGGCATCGGAATGTTCCAAAGCAAAATGATCGTCGAGGCGCACCGCGGAAAAATTGAAGTCCAAAGCGAACCCGGCCGGGGGACGACGTTTCGCGTTTATTTGCCTGTAAAAACATGAATCCAAAATTGCTCATCGTGGACGACGACGAGGAAATTCGCACGCAAATGAAATGGGCGCTGGCGGACGATTACGAAATTCTTCTCGCCGAAAATCGCGACGTCGCGACGGAGATTTTTCGCGCTGAAAAACCTGCGGTCGTTTTGCTCGATTTAGGTCTGCCGCCGAATCCCGGAAATCCTGAAGAAGGTCTGGCCGCGCTTTCCGAATTCCTCGCGCAGGAACGGCTTGCCAAAGTCGTCGTCATCACGGGACAGGGCAAAAAGGAAATTGCGTTGCGCGCGATCGGCGCCGGCGCCTACGATTTTTTATGCAAGCCGGTTGAAACCGATGAATTGAAGTTTTTGTTGAAACGCTGTTTTCACGTCGCGCAATTGGAAAAGGAATTTTCCGAGATGCAAAATTTTCTTGGCGGCGATTCATTTGAGGGAATTCTCGGCAACAGTTCCAAAATGCGTCCGGTTTTTGATTCAATCCGCAAAGTGGCCCCGGCAGACGCGCCGGTTTTGATTCTCGGCGAAAGCGGCACGGGCAAAGAAATGGTCGCGCGCGCCATCCACAAAAAAGGTCCGCAGTGCGACGGCGCGTTCGTGGCGATCAATTGCGGCGCGATCCCTGAAAATCTTTTGGAAAGCGAATTGTTCGGGCACGAAAAAGGCGCTTTCACCGGCGCGCACGCCCAGCGCAAAGGCCGGATTGAAACCGCAGACGGCGGCACTTTGTTTCTGGACGAAATCGGCGAAATGCCGCCGCCCTTGCAAGTGAAGCTGCTGCGATTTTTACAAGAGCAAACCATCGAACGCGTCGGCGGACGCGAAGAAATTCCTGTTCATACGCGCGTCATCGCCGCGACAAACGCGGATCTGAAAAAAAACATGGCCGAAGGAATTTTTCGCGAAGACTTGTTTTACCGGCTGGCTGTCGTTCAAATTTTACTGCCGCCCTTGCGCGAGCGAAAAAACGACGTTCCCATGCTCGCGAAATATTTTTTGCAACGGTTTGCCGCCGAGGCAAACAAGCCCGATTTGGTTTTTGACGTGGACGCGCTTCAGGTCTTGAGCAAGCATTCCTGGCCCGGCAATGTGCGCGAACTGGAAAATTGCGTCCGCCGCGCCGTCATCATGGCTGAAGGCAAGCGAGTGACGGCCACCGATCTGGAATTAGGCGACAGCGCGACCAAAACGAACGGCGCGACGACGCTCAAAGACGCGCGCGAAGCCGTGGAACAGCAAATGATCCAGCAGGCATTGCGAAAACATTCGGGAAAAATCGCGCCGGCGGCGGTGGAACTGGGTTTAAGCCGTCCGACATTTTATGAATTGATGAAGAAATTGGGAATCGTCCGGGAAAACAAAAATTGATTTTCTGAAATCTTTCGCAGCGGCGCTCATCGGGCGCCGCTTTTTTTAATGTTCCTTGTCTTTGTAGGACAGCCCTAAAACAAAGAAGGCTTGTGAAGCGCATAATCCCATAAAAATTTAATTTGTTCGCATGTTTCGTTTGGTTCGCGGTTAAAATATTTAAGGCTTCCGCCACTCCGTCTTCGGCGGTTCGGGCAAGCCTTGCGCCCGCAAAGCCGTGCGGAAATGCAGCTTGGAAATTTTTGCCAGTTCGCCTGCGCCGCGCTCTTCCACAAATTTTTTTGCCGCCGCATCCACCGCCGCACTCGCGCCTTTCGGCAATTTCATTTCAAATTGTTTTTCCAGTTTCGCCAGCCCTTTCACAAATTCGTCGCGCGCCAGGATCGAGGCCGCCGCCACGGCGATGTCTTCTTCCGCCTTGTGCCGCTGCACGAGCTGCAATCCCTTGCCCTGCCCCATCAACGCTTTTTCGATCACGCTTTTGCTCGCGGCAAACTGGTCGCTGATGGCCTTCACCGGCGGCGGGTTCATCTGGTAACGCTTGCCCAGCAGATTTTCGATCACGCGCGCATGGCTCCACGCGAGCAGCGTGTTGACGCTGCGCATCTTCGTGTAAAGCCGGTTGTAAGCCTCGTTGCCGATGACGACGCAATCCGTCACGCAGCCGGGCGTCTGGCGGATTTTGTCGGCGAGTTCGGCAATCTTCTTATCGCTGGAAATGTTCTTGGAATCGCGGATGCCGATTTCTTTCCACGCGGTTATGACTTTTTCGTTCACATAAACGCCCGCGATGGACAGCGGCCCGAAGAAATCGCCCTTGCCGCTTTCGTCCACGCCGATGCGCGGCAGGAGCAGTTCGGGATTCAAAATGGTTTCGTAGCCGAGCTTCACTTCCTTCAAGATTTCCGGCTCCAGCACGAACTCGACAAATTCCGCCGTCCCCTTCCCCTGCACCACCAGCTTGCCGCTCTCGTAAAAAACGATGTTCGTCTTGTCCGACTCGAACGCGAACCGCGCATACGGCACCTCGCGCGGCTTCCAATTGCGCGCCTGCAACGCGGCCAGCAGCGCCGACGCCTGTTCGTCGGTCAGCTTGCAAGTGTGGATGGTCAACGGTTTCAACGAAAAAATCTTAACCACAAAGGCACAAAGGCACAAAGGTTTTGCAAATGGGATTAGTCGCGCGAAGAACGCGAAGGCGGCGAAGAAAAAACTTTTTGACACGAATTACACTAATTTTCACAAATTGAATTGGTGTTAATTCGTGAAATTCGTGTCTGAAATTTTCTGGACAAAGAATTTTGGCGGGAGCAATTTACAACAAGTCATTCGTTATAAATGAATAAGCGCAAAGAAAAACTTCAGGCTAAAATTGGTGCGTTTATGCAGCAGTATGCTCGCAAATCGCAGCGCGGTCAGGAGCCGAACGACAGAAGTTACAGTCGAAAAATTGAAGCAAAGCTAAAAAGAATGAAGCCCGAAGAATTGGATGAATTGCTTAATAGCGAGCAAGATGATTTGAACACGCCGCTTTCAAAAAAAATTGATGATATGTCTGATCAGGGAGTTCCGCGACGGGGATTTTGATTTCGTTGCCCTTGTGTTCTTCGCACGACAAAATTTTCTCCGTTCATTTTTCGTGTATTTCGTGGTTCAACAATTTTCTGAACTCAAAACTTAAAATTAAAAAATCAAAACTCGTCGCGCTGTTGCTGGAGTGGTTCGCCGCAAACGCACGCGACCTGCCGTGGCGGCGCACGCGCGATCCTTACGCCATCTGGGTTTCCGAAATCATGCTGCAACAGACGCAGGTGAAAACGGTGATTCCATTTTGGAACCGCTGGCTGCGCGAACTGCCGACAATTGAAGCTGCCGCCAAAGCGCCTTCGGCTAAAATCCACAAGCTCTGGGAAGGACTCGGCTATTACACACGCGTCCGCAATTTGCAAAAAGCCGCGAAACAAATCATCGCGCAACATCGTAGCGGCGTCTCGGCAGAGCGCCGTAAACTTGACGAAATTAAAAAATGCGGCTTTCTGCCGAAAGCCGCTACGATGCCCGTTTTGAAAAAATTTCAGCCAGAGACTCCTCATGTCGTCTCCTGCAAATTTCCGGAAAAATTTGACGATGTTCTCGCGCTACCCGGAGTCGGTCGTTATACCGCCGGCGCGATTTGCAGCATTGCTTTCAACCAGCCCACGCCGATTTTGGACGGCAATGTCATCCGCGTTTTGACACGCATCTTCGGCATCGCGGAAAATCCGAAAGAAAAAGAATCGAACAAATTGCTTTGGCATATCTCCGAAGAACTGGTTTCTCACGCAAAGACGCAAAGCTCGCGAAGAAAAAATAAAAACTTTGCGGTCTTGGCGTCTTTGCGTGAGGAAAATTCCTGCTCCCATTTGAATCAATCCTTGATGGAACTCGGCGCGCTGGTTTGCACGCCGCGAAATCCGCAATGCCTGATTTGTCCGGTGAAAAAACTCTGTGTCGCCTTCAAGGAAAACCTCACGGAAGAATTACCAAACATCGGCAAACGTGAAGCCGCCACCGCGAGACATTTTGTTGCCTTCATCATTGAGCGCAACGGAGAATTTCTCGTCCAGCAGCGTCCGATCGGAATTGTGAACGCGCATTTGTGGGAGTTTCCGAATTTTGAAACCAACGGCGAAAAAAAGGACGCGAGGGGAATTTTTGATTCAGCTTTCAATTTCAAGGCTGCAAAATTTCAGCCGCTTTGCACGGTGAAACATTCCATCACGCGCTATCGAATCACGTTGGAAGCGTTTCGGGTTCAATTGCCAAAACACTTGAAAACATTGGGCGGAATCTGGTTGCCGCGCGCCCGGTTTGATTCGCTCGCCTTCACCGCCGCGCACAAAAAACTCGCCAGTTTTGCGAAGAATTGTATCCTGTCCGACCGATGATTTATTTTGATCATAACGCCACCGCGCCGGTGATGCGCGAGGCGCGCGACGCATGGCTGGACGCCACGGAAAAGTTTTCCGGCAATCCCTCCAGTCCGCACCAAGTCGGTTCGCGTGCAAATGTCGCGATGCGTGAAGCGCGCGAAAAACTCGCGCACTTTCTCGGCTGTCATGCGAACGACATCGTCTGGACGAGCGGCGCGACCGAGGCGAACAACACGGTCATGCATCATTTCGCCAAAACGCTGGATACGAAAAGTGAAGTCTGGGTTTCCGCCATCGAGCATCCGTGCATTGACGAATCGTCGAAGCATTATTTTGGCAAGCGCGCGAAATTTATTCCCGTCACGCACGACGGCGTGATTGATCTGGACTGGCTCACGTCGGAACTCGCCGACACTCGGCCCGGACTCGTCGCCGTCATGGCCGCGAACAACGAGACCGGCGTCATCCAACCGTGGCGCGAGATTTTTTCCATCTGCCAGAGTTACGAAGTCCCGTTCTTCACCGACGCCGTTCAATGGCTCGGCAAAATGCCCGCCAAAGATTTGGGACAATGCGATTTTGTCACGGGCGCAGCGCACAAATTTGGCGGGCCACGCGGAATTGGTTTTCTGAAAATTCCGCACAAAAGCAAAATCACGCCGCTGCTCGTCGGCGGCAAACAGGAACAAGGCATCCGCGCCGGAACGGAAAATGTGGCGACAATTTTGTCCATGCTTGCCGCGTTGGAAATCCGCGAGAAGCAAATCGCACGCGGCGAACATAAATTGCGCGAAGTCTGGCGCGGCAATTTCGAGAAACAAGTTTTGAAAGAATTGCCCGGCGCAAAAATCGTCGGCGCAAATTCACCACGATTGTGGAACACGGTTTCGGCGCTCATGCCGCACGGTTCGCAATTGCACTGGGTCACAAAACTCGACAAGGCCGGATTCGCCGTCTCGACCGGTTCCGCTTGCACAACTGGAAAAGAAGAGCCTTCGCACGTTCTGGCGGCGATGCACTTCAAGGCGGCGGAAGCACATCGCGTGCTGCGTTTCAGCAGCGGCTGGGAAACGACGGAATCTGATTGGGACGCGCTGGCCGATGCGCTGAAAAAAATTCACGAAGAAATTCATCCTGTGAAAGCGCGCTCGACGGCGTAAAATTGAATCTCATGACGAAAAAAACTCGCAACATACTTTTGGCGCTTGGAATTCTGGCGTTTCCATTTCTTGTGTTTCTCGGATTTTTGATATTTTCAAAATAGGCTTGTCTTTCAATTTATTCATCACAATCTCACTGTTTATTTATGAAGTTAAAACTTATCATCGCAATTATATTCTGTATAATCGGCACTGCGCATTTTCTTCAAGCCGAAAACATCCAAGTTAGCGACATTGGCAACAAAGTAATTCTCATTGGTCAACTTGGAAAACCGCTTGGCACAATTGCAACCGCCGAAGGGCAGCTCGTCTCCGAACCGAAACAAGGAAAAAGCGGCCAAATTACCGCCGCTTTTCGTTTGAATAAGGCAAATGGTAAGCCGCTGGAAAAAGCGCAAATCATCGGATTGATATTCCGCACTTCGGAAGAGATTCCGCCTATACACGCCAATGATATTATTCAGATTACCGGTTACGAAGCTGGCGCATTTATTGGCACGCCTAATGATGCTCGCGATATGCTTGGTAAAGATGCTTCAGCGCTGGATTGGAAATTCGAGACGACAATTCATGTCATCAAATACGAAATTGTGCAATCGCCGAAATAGCAATTTGCGCGATTATTCTCCGCGATAAACCGCGCGCGCCGTGCAGGTTTCCGCCACGACAATTTCCACTAGCAACGGCAGTTTCGGTTTCAGTTTTTTCCAAATCCAGACCGCGACAATCTCGCTCGTCGGATTTTCGAGGCCGGGAATTTTGTTCAGGTAATTGTGATCCAATTTTCCCCAAATCGGTTTGAATGCGGCGGAAATTTCCGCGTAATCCATCAGCCAGCCGAGCTTTTCATCGCACTCGCCTGCCACGACGATTTCCACCTTGAAACTGTGGCCGTGCAGCCGACGGCATTTGTGCGCCTTCGGCAAATGCGGCAACAAATGCGCCGCCTCAAATTGAAATGATTTTCGCAGTTCCATTTTCATAATAAAAGCATCCGCAGATTTCGCGGATTACGCAGATTAAATTCAAATTCCATCTGCGGAAATCGGTGCAATCTGCGGAAAAGTTTTTCATCTGTGTTTATCTGTGTCCATCTGTGGCTAAAATTCTTTTTCAAAATCCGTCCAAGTGATTAAATCGCCGAGCGCAGGCCACCCGTCGTGCCGCCACGTCAGCGGCGGATTTTGCATCTGGCCGAGCGGACAAATCCGCGTCGCGCCCCAGCGCGCGAGTTGCGTGGCGATTTCAGAAATTTTTTCCTCCGGCGCGGCGATTCCAACTGTCGAAACTTTTCCGCGAATGTCATCCGCGCCTTGCAACGCCGCCATCAAATCCGCGACGCCTTTGACGTAAATGAAACGGTTCAAGCACGACAGTTGAAACCGCCCGTCCGCCTCATAAACAACCGTCCACGCCGTCGAATCCTTGCTGCACCAATGCTGCGTCGTCTCCGGCGAATGTGCCGCGCGCACTTCGTAAATTCCACGGTGCGACGCAATCGCCGCCGCGTGTTCCGTCGGCAATTCGCCGCGCGGCTCGGTTTGTTCGCGCCGTTCCAATTCTTCCGCGAGCAGTTGCGCGAAATGTTCCGGCGCAATTTCGCCGCCAATCTGGACGTAAATGACGTGCGGCGAAAGACAGCCGAGTTGATTCCAAGCGACTACGTCGTCTGCTGCGGCAGCGACAATTTTCTTCGCGCGCGAGCCATATAAAACTTCGTGCGCCGCAAAACCAAAACTCACGCGATGGCCGTGGCCGAGAAAACGAATCTTGATTGGCAACTGCGAGCGTATCGCCGCGAGCGTTTCGTTACTGCCGGTCGCGGTCACGCAATCCGCTTCGGCGAAGAGCGCTTTTTCCAAATCCAGATTTCCGCCGCGCCACTCGGCGATTTCGAGGCAAGCTCCGAGTTTTGGATCAGCATCGTAAATCGAATGCGCGAACAGTCGCGGCAAAAAAGAACTGCCGCTCGCGCACTTCACAAATTGCGCCGAGCGCATGAGGAGGCCGAAGACGATGCTCGTCAGCGTTGGATTTGGAATGTTCCCTGCGCAAATGTGAACTTGAAATTCCGGCGCACGCGCAATCGCCGACCGCGAAAATTTTTCTTCAACATTCGTCGCACAGATTTGATCAAGTCGTTTCGCGTCGCCGAATTCTTGGACCAATAGCGCCTGAAAATTTTCTCGCGTCAGTTGTTTAAAAAAATTATCCAGACCGCGCGCCAGCGTTGCTTGTGAGAAACCTGTTTTAGCCGCATTTTCCAATGCGAATTTGCGAAATGGAAAATCCGGCTCCAACCAGTTTTCCGAAAGCTCGCTCAAGAAATTCACAAGGCTTTGCGTCGAGCGACTCACCAAATACTGCTCGCGATTTCGTTTCAGCGTCTGGCACGCCTCCGCAATCATCGCCGGCGAAAGCACGGCTTCCGGCGGCAAATCGGCTAGAAAATAATTTGGCAGGTTCATGCGGTCATCAAGGAACAACCGCGTGCTTCAGCCAGTTGCGCGCGGCCAATCAATTCAAATCCGTCGCCGCGGCGGATTCCCAAATCTTCCGTCTGGATTGCCGCGACGGAAAAAACATTCGCCAGATCAAAAATGCGGATCAAACCCGTTTCACCATCGCGAACTTCGCGGCCGGTTTCCGGAGAAATGATTTGCACGCGCGCCCAGGGTGGAAATTGGAATGTGCCGTTTTCATCCGCATAAGCCTGTGAACTCAACTCGCTCATGCCGTATTCGCAGATGATGTTTTCCGGCGGAATGCCGAGCCGCTCCGTGATGAGCGCGTGCAATTCCGTTTTCGGCAGCGTGCGCGAGCGGTTTTTGTAACCGCCAGTTTCCATGACGCGTGAATTTTTTGGCAGTTGGAATCGCAAATTGTTTTCCGTCAGATAATCCAGCAGATGCACAAAGGAAAATGCCGTTCCCAAAATCAATTTGGGATTTTGAGTTTTGGATTTTGAGTTGTCGGACAATGCCGCGAGCGTTGCGTCAAAATCCAAAGTCCACGAACCGTCCACCGCCAGTTTGCCAAGAAATTCCGCCCGGCTCGCGGCGACACCCGCCCCACCAAGCTTTTGCCGCACGGTTTCAAACATATGGACGAGCGAAGAATTCGGCGCTTGTTCCGGCGGCGGCGTGAGGCAAATCAATTCTGAATTCTGAATTCTGAATTCTGAATTCAAAATATTTTTCTCAAACCATTTCCAAAGCGAAGCTTCATAAACCGCCAGCGATTCGGCGCTGTGAAAATGGCGGCTGGGTTTTTGCTCCGTCGTGCCGCTCGAATGGAAAAGCACCGTGCGTTCGTCCGACGCTAGACTGGTCAATTCCAGTTCCTTGAACGCCGCCGTCGGCACAAATGGAATTTGCGTCCAATGTTCAATGGTTTGCGGCGTTCTTCCGCGCGCTTCACAAATTTTGCGGTAAGTGGAATTGCATTTGAATTGGAGCGCGAACAGCCCAAGCGCCAGCGCGTCAAAGCCTTCGTTTTGAAAACCTGAAATGATTGGCTCGCGCAGGCGCGCGGCGAAGCTGGAAAGTTCTTTGTTCATGCGGTGTTTGTTCATGGCTGGTTTTCCGCGACAGCCGGGACGCATGATAGCACGAAGCGTTTGCGCCGCAAGCGGGATTGCCTTTGCGCCATTTGTGCTTCAAACTGCGCGTTCAATAATGAGCAAACGGTTTTACATCACCACGGCGATTGATTACGTCAACGGCCAGCCGCATCTCGGCCATGCCTATGAGAAAATCATCGCTGACGTCATCGCGCGGTCGCGGCGCAGTCTCGGACAGGAAGTTTTTTTTCTGACTGGACTGGACGAACACGGCCAAAAAGTCCAGCAAGCGGCGATTGCCGAGAAAAAAAGTCCGCAGGATTATTGCGACGCGCTCGCAGCGGATTGGCAGGCATTCGCAAAAAAATTGGAACTGACGAACGATGATTTTGTCCGCACGACCGAGCCGCGCCACAAGGAGTTTGTTCAGGCCATTCTTTCAAAATTGAACGCCGCCGGACAATTTTACAAAGCGAGCTACAAAGGATTTTATTCGGCGAAGGAAGAAACTTTTCTGACGGAAAAAGATCGTCGCGCAGATGGCACCTTCGATCCAAGCTATGGCGAAGTCGTCGAACTGCTTGAAGAAAATTATTATTTCAAACTCCGCGAACAGCAGCAGTGGCTGATTGATTACATCGAGGCAAATCCGTCATTTGTGCAGCCGGATTATCGTCGCAACGAGGTTCTCGGTTTTCTGAAAAACAACACGCTCGAAGACTTGTGCATTTCTCGGCCGACGGCGCGTTTGAACTGGGGCATTCCCATGCCTTTCGACGCGAATTTCGTCACCTACGTCTGGTTCGACGCACTTGTAAGTTATGCCAGCATCCCAAACGCGCATCCGTCGCTGGAACTTTGGCCGGCGGACGTTCACGTCATCGGCAAGGACATTTTGAAATTCCACGCCGTATTCTGGCCGATCATGCTCAAGGCGATGAATCTGCCGCTGCCGAAACAAATTCTCGTCCACGGTTGGTGGCAAAAAGACGGCGCGAAAATCAGCAAGAGCACCGGCAACATCGTTGACCCGGTTGCGGTGATTGACGAATGGGGACTGGACGCATTTCGTTTTTACGTTTTGCGCGAACTCGACATCGGGCCGGATGGAAATTGGACGGACGCCGGTTTTCGCGCGCGCTATTCCGCCGAGTTGGCAAATGGCCTCGGCAATCTGGTGAACCGCTCGCTCTCGATGCTCAAACGCTATCGCAACGGCATTGTTCCGGCGCGCTCGGATGAATTGGCTGCGTTCGCCGCCAAAGCCGTGGATGAAATCCACGCGCTGCTCAGAGAAAATCAATTGCAAGCCGCGCTGCAAAGTATTTGGTCGCTCGTCACACGCGCGAACCAATATGTTGACCAAACCGCGCCGTTCAAACTGGCGAAAGACCCGGCGCAAGCGCAGCGGCTGGACGAAGTTTTATACAATCTCACCGAAACGTGCCGTATTCTCGCTGTCTTGCTTTGGCCATTCTTGCCATCAACGGCGGTGAAAATTTATTCGCAACTTGGTTTGAGTGAAACGCCGGATAAATTTTCCGATGCCGTTTGGGGCAAATTAAATTCCGGCCACGCAATTGGCGAACCCGCGCCGTTATTTCCACGAAAAGATATTTAATTCAATGGCACGCCGCGCCGGATATAAGTCGGGATGTCCAAATCTTCGCCTTTGTGAATCGTCGGCTCGCTTTTGTCGAAGCGGCCCTTGGAAACAATCGCCAGCGGCAATTGCGCTTGCAGCATTTTTGAACCCGCGCGCCGTCCGCGACGGGAAATTGTTTGTTCGCGCTGATCCAATGAAAATGAAGGCGTCGGGGAAGTTTGCCGGACGCCGTAACGCGGCGCCGTTTCGCGCAAACTCATTTCTTCCGGCGAATTGGCAGACGCTTCTGTTTTCGCAACGGCATTTTGCTTCGCCGTGATGAGCGTCACCGACAATTTATTCTTCATCGCCGCGTCAATCGTCGCGCCCATGATGATTTGCGCGTGGTCGCAATGACGTCCGATTTGTTCCATCACGCGATTGACTTCGGCCATCGTCAAATCTTTTCCGCCGGTCATGCTCACGAGCACGGCGCTGGATTCGGCAAGCGCGCGGCCTTCGTCCAACAACGGATGAGCGAGCAATTTTTCAACGGCTTCACGCGAACGCGCCGCGCCGGTCGCTTCGACAAATGCAAATGCGCTTTCCGAATGGCGGTCGCGCAACAAACCGCACAAATCATCGAAATGAATTTGAATCAAGCCCGGGCGCGTGAGCAATTGCCAGACGCCGCGAACGCCTTCGATGAGCAAGTTGCCGGTGACGCGAAACGTGTCGAGCACGCTCGTGTTTTCGTCGATCAACTTGAACGTTTTCTGGCTCGGCAAACAAATCACGCCGTCGGCGACGGATTTCAATTGCTCCAGACTTTGTTGCGCCTGCTGCTGGCGGCGATTGCCTTCGCACGAAAATGGAAGCGTGACAAACGCCAGCACGAGCGCGCCGGTTTCCTTCGCCGCGCGCGCGACGACGGGAGAAATGCCGCTGCCTGCGCCGCCGCCAAGTCCGGCGACAATGAAAATGACATCCGCGCCCTCGCACGCAGATTTGAGCGTGGAAAATTGTTCTTCGGCCAGCGCGTGACCGCGTTCAGGATCGCCGCCCGTGCCGAGTCCGCGCAGCAATTTTGTCTCAAGATGAATTTTTACCGTCACGGACGACGCGGCGAGTGAAGTTGCGTCCGTATTGATTGCCACAAAATTTGCGCCGGCGAATTCTTCGCAATTCATCGCGTCAAGCAACGTCATGCCAGCGTTGCCGATGCCGAAAAATTTGACCGAACGCGTTGAATTCATTTCAGTTTCCGGCGTTTGCGATTCAGTTTTAACTTTCATGGCGATTGAATTCACGACCGTTGCAAAAACTTTCCGAACACGCCTTTGATTCCAGCCGCAAGCGACGTTTTGCCTTCGCGTTTGCGTTGTTTGAACGAGCCGAATTTCGCGAGGCCGATGGCCGTGACGAATTCCGGCTGGTCGAGCGCGGATTTGAGGCCGCTGACAGAATTGGTCTGGCCGATGGAAACAGGCATTTGCAAAATCGGTTCGGCAACTTTCGCGATATGCGGAATGCGCGCGCCGCCGCCGCAGAGAAAAACTCCCGCGCGCAAATAATCAAACAACCCGGCGTTTTCCAAATCCTGCGCGATGAGCTGAAAAATTTCTTCGACCCGCAACGACATGATGCGTTGCAAATGTTCGACATTCACGGTTTTGAGCGGCAAGCCAAGTTCGTTCGTGATGGTGACGGTTTGGCCTTTGACAGCTTCGTTCACAATTGCCGAACCGTGTTCGACCTTCAATTTTTCCGCGCGGCTCAACGGCACTTTCAGGCCATAAGCCAAATCGTTCGACATATGATCGCCGCCGATGGCCAGAACGCCGGTATATTTGATGACGCCGCCGACGTAAACGACGTAATCGGTCACGCCTCCGCCGATGTCAATGACCAGCGCGCCCAATTCTTTTTGATCGTTCGTCAGCAGCGCGAGCGATGATGCGAGACCGTTGAAAACAATTTCGTCCACTTCGAGCTGCAAACCTTTCACGAGCCGAATCGCATTTTGGAGACGGTTCGTGTGGCCGTGAACGACGTGAACGTCCACTTCAAGCCGCGAGCCGAGCATTCCGACCGGATTAGTCACGCCGTCCTGTCCGTCCACAAAAAAGTGCTGGCGAATCGCGTGAACGACATTGTTCTCGGTCGGCAAATTGATCGCCTTCGCATTTTTGATGACGTCCTGAACATCGTCGTCGGAAATTTCGCGGTCGGCGCTCACGACCGGATGCACGCCTCGATTGTTGAAGCCGCGAATGTGTCCGCCCGTCACACCGAGATACACGTTGCGGATTTCCACGTCGGCCATTTGCTCGGCCTCGACGATGGCGTTGCGCACGTCGTCCTCGGCCTGCGCGGTGTCCACGACTTCGCCTTTGCGCACGCCGCGCGAACGCGATTGGCCGACGCCGACGATGTTGAGTCCACCGTCGGCATTTTGTTCGCCAACGACGGCGCAAACTTTCGACGTGCCGATTTCAAGGCCGACAATGATGTTCGAGTCGTCAAACATTTCTCCTCCGTAAAGTTACAGGCGTTGAATTTTTTGGCGCGACCGGCGCCAAACTCATTTCCATCCACCGGACCGGGACGTTATTTGCGACCGCCAAATCCGCCGACGCGATATTTTTGTTCATTTGCCGGCCCAAATCGTAAATTTGCCGCCAGCGACGCAATTGTTGCTCCAAATTTTCCAAACCGAAAGTAATTTCGCTGCCCTGCTCCGTCGTCACGACGACAACTTGCGGCGACGAAACGTCAATGCGCCGCAACTCCACCAACCCGGCCATCGGCGAGCGGCCAAACGCGCCGACCAATTGCAGCGCGACCTGCATTTGCGGCGATTCCATCCGATGTCCCGGTTGCAATTGATACAAATTCAGTCCCATGATCACCGGCAATTGGTTTCTGATTTGCGACAAGGAAATCGTGCATTGACGCGGGTCGAGCGGCTGCATGACGACACCATCGGCGTCCAATTGAAAAACCGAAACGGCGATTCCATTCGCGCCATCCGCGCGCGGAATGTTCACCTGCGCGACCGGTTTTCGTTCGGTCACGCGGATTTTCAACGCGCGCGGCAAAACGCGTTCGATTGAAACGGACGCGATTGCCGGAACGAATTCAAGATTCCGCTTCACCGCCGCCAAATCGAGCGCGATGAGATTTGCACCGGGCTTCACCTTCGACCATTGACGCAATTGTTCCGGCGCGATGACGCCGTCCGTTTGCACTTCGACATTTTGGATCGCGAACGTCGAATTCTCATAAAGAAATCTGTTCAGCGCCCATTCGCCAGTGCGCCAAAGCAGATAAAGTCCGAACAGTGTCCCGAATAAAATACTGCACGCGACCGTCACCATGCGCATGCGCGTCGCGCGCACTTGATCTGAGCGCAGCTTCACGTCGAGCACGCGCCTGCGGCTCAACCGGCGATTTTTTTGTTGGCGCTTAAACCACATGGAATCACGATGGATGCTGCATCATTGTTGTTACAACAGTTATAGCCGCGATTTCTTGTTCTTCTTTGGATTTCGCTTCGGCTTTTCGTTTCAAAGCCAAATCAATCATCCGCTGGCATAATTCTTCATAACTGATTCCCGCCGCAGCCGCAGCTTTCGGCAGCAAACTCGTCTCTGTCATGCCGGGCAACGTGTTGACTTCCAGCACAACCGGCAAACCATCGGCACTCACCATCACATCCACGCGCGCGTAATCGCGTCCGCCAATCGCGTGAAACGCACCGAGCGCGGCCACTTGAATCCGCTGCGTCGTCGCCGCATCAAATTCCGCCGGACAAAAATACTCCGTGTTGCCAACTGTATATTTGTTTTTGTAATCGTATGCGCCGGCTTTTGGACGCACTTCCACAATTGGCAACGCTTTGCCGTCCAAAATCCCCACCGTCGTCTCTCGCCCGGCGATTTTTTCCTCGACCAAAACTTCCGAATCAAATTTCAACGCCTCCACCAGCGCATTTTGCCAGTCTTCAGCGCGCTCGACAAATTGCAAACCGACGCTCGAACCTTGCCGCACCGGCTTAACGACCAGCGGCAATTGCAAATCTTTTGGCAGCGGAGTTTTTTCCGAATTGACGACCACAAATTTCGCCGTCGGCACTCCCGCCTCGATGCACTTTTGTTTCGTCAAAACTTTGTCGAACGCGATCCGGCTCGCTTCCGAATCGCAGCCCGTGTAAAGCACGTCGAGTTGCGCAAGCTGCCGCTGCACCGTGCCGTCCTCGCCGTAAGTGCCGTGCAACGGCGCGAGGCAGACGACCTTCGTGTCCGGCGGCAAAATCCAGTCCGGCGTTTTGGGATCCAGCTCGACCACCGTGTGACCGAGCGACCGCAACGCCTTCACCACGCCCGCGCCCGAACGCAACGACACTTCGCGCTCGGCGCTTGGGCCGCCGAGCATCACCACAATTTTTAATTTCTCGCGCACGATTGAATTCAAAATTAAATAATCTCTGGATTAAATTTAAGTATTTCCTGCCAAATCTCTGGTAGTTCTTCCCTAATGTAACTTCCAATTAGAACTCTCCCGCCCGGATTTTTGGACAGCACAGTGCGACAGAGACGAATTTGTTTTAGCCTTTTTGCCAGATTAAGAAGCTGAATAATCCATCTGCTGGCATCTTCGTGAATCATCTTCCGAAATTTCTTTGGATCGTTTTCAAACTCTGACATCTTCCTCGTAGCTCTTGGTGAAAGATCAATATGTGCGGAGTTGAAAAGATATGAGCAACCTCGTAGGCGCAATTTAGTTTCCAATGGAGTAAACCAAGCGTTAGGCGGCGGTCTCCAACTGCGAAAATAGTTCACGAGACGAAATGAAAGTGGCTTTGAATCTATTACTTCGCCGATTGTTCGCTTCCACTCACGGTCTTCGTAAAATTCAGTATCGGATGGATTAACTGCAAGAGTTAAAACTTCAGCATTTTCTATGTCGCCAAAAAAAGGAATTGGACACCTCAACTTACAATCACCATATAGACTGCTAAATTCCTCATCGGTTTCCCCGACTGTATTGATTGTGTTATCTACCAATTCAATAAGCTGATTGCTTGGACTAAACTCGGCGAATACTGACGATTTCAAACTTTGCCATTGGCTATCATCGCACCATGTAATTACTCTTCGAGGAAAAACACTGGACGGATTGTCATCAATAATCACATCTGGTTTCCCAACAAATCCTGAAAAAAAACCAGCCAAACCATGTTCTACGGCTTTGGAACGAGCATAATCACCGCCAGCTCCAGACCAAAGATACAAATTTGAATCAGGATGTTCTGCATTCAATTTCAGCCGAATCTGCCGCAGAATTTCTTGGGCGCGTGGATCAACTCCTTCATTGCTATTGAGCAATGTTCCGTCCACGTCTATGAAAATGTTCATGCTCATTCTTCGCCGATGATTTCAACTTCCGTGTGCAATTCAATTCCGCGTTCAGCCCTGGCTTTGGCCTTCAAAATTGAAATCAATTCCAAAACGTCGCGCGCCGTCGCCTTGCCGTCGTTCACGATGAAATTGCCATGCTCGGCGGAAACCACCGCGCCGCCCACGCGCGCGCCTTTCAATCCGAGTTCGTCCACCAGCCTGCCCGCCGGAATCGCGCCGGGATTTTTGAAGATGCAACCCGCGCTCGGTGCCGCCGGCTGCGATCCCCAGCGCTTCTCGCTGAATGATTTCATCCGTTTTTCAATTTCTTCGCGCGAAGAGCTTTTGCATTTGAAAACCGCGCCCAGCGCGATGTGATTCTTCAACGCCGCGCAACTGCGATAATTCACTGCCATCTCCTTCGGCGACATTTCGGAAATGTTGCCGTTAAAATCCATCGCGCGAACCGACTCGACGGCATCGAACGTCGCGCCGCCCATCGCGCCCGCGTTCATCCGCAACGCGCCGCCGACGCTGCCCGGAATGCCTTCGAGAAATTCCACGCCGCTCAAATTGTTCCGCTTCGCCTCGACCGAAACATTTTTCAACTTTGCACCCGCGCCGCAGCGAATAGTAGCACAGGCATCTTGCCTGTCTGACAGGCTGGAAGCCTGTCCTACGATTTCAATCCTGCTGAAATGCGGTTGAGACAAACAAATGACAACGCCGCGAAAACCGCCATCGCGCACCAGCAGATTCGAGCCGCGACCGAGGATGAAAAATTTAATTTCTTTTTTGCCGCAAAATTTCACAACGCTCGCCAAATCCTTTTCGTCCGCCGGCTCGACGTAAAAATCCGCCGGACCACCGACGCGCAACGTCGTGTGCTTCGCAAGCGGCTCGTCACGCCGAATCACCGTCGCACGCGAAACGCGGTCGGCCAGTTCATCAGCGATGTCTTTTTCAATTCGCATCGGATTTTCCAAAATGTCGGCGGTCGGCGTCATTGTTCAAGGAGCATGTTTCGCCGAACCATGTGCGTGACCGCAACCGCAGCTTGATTTGCGCGCGGCAATTTCTTCCTGCTGTCGCGCAATAGCACTCAAAATGTTTTCCGCAATTTGCTCCGCCGCGCGCGGCGCGTGCCATTGCGCGAGTGCGTTTTGAATTTCAGAGCGCGCTAAATCATTTTCGACCAATTCTGTCAAAATGGCAGCGACTTCTTCCGATGTCGCATTTTTTTGTTCCAGCAATTTCGCCGCGCCAGTTTTATCAAACGCAAGCGCATTGAAATACTGATGATTGTCGGCAGCCGCCGGAAATGGGACAAGCAGCGACGGCAATCGCATCGCGGCGATTTCCGCGAGCGACGATGCGCCAGAACGGCTGACGCACGCGGTCGCTGCGCCGAGCGCCAAATCCATTTCGGCCAGAAATGGTTTGACGATTGCTTTCAAACTTTTTGCGGCGTAAGCAGCTTTGACTTTTTCAAAATCATTCGCGCCGGTCAGATGCAGCCATTGCCATTTTTTATCAGCAAGCAACGGCAGCGCGGATAAAATCATTTCATTCAATCCGCTAGCGCCCTGGCTGCCGCCGACGATGAGAATCGTTGGAAGATTTGGGTCAAGGCCGAGAGCCGTTCGACAATTTTCAATCGTAGCAGCCGACGTGAGTCCGCTCTGATTTCCCGAATTTTGAGCGGACTCACGTCCGCTGCTACAAACTTGAGAAAATTGAGGGCGAACTGGCGTGCCGGTGACGGAAATTTTTTTTGCACGCAGTCGCGATTCAGTTTCAGGAAATCCGATAAAAGCTTCGTCCACGAACCGCGCAAGGAAGCGGTTGGCGCGTCCGGAAATGGTGTTCGATTCGTGCAAAAATGTTTTGGAGGCGAATTTTTTGACGGCAAGAATCGGCGGTGCGCTGGTGAATCCGCCCATCGCCAGAACGGCGTCGGGTTTACGCTGTTTGAAAATTTTCCGCGACGCACAAAACGATTTCCAGAAACTCAAGCCAAACGAAAAGTAATTCCGGTTTTGAAGTCCAACCGCCGAAAGCGTGAAGATTTCAAAGCCTTGCGCGGATTTCACGGCTTGTTGATCCACGTCTTTCGGGGAAATCAGCAGCGCAATTTTACATCCGCGTTTTTTTAATTCTTCGGCGACGGCGATGCCCGGAAAGAGATGTCCGCCCGTTCCGCCGCAAGCGATGGCGACGAAGGGCGGGTTTGTGGCGGCATCAGTCATGTCGTGGCTCTGGCGACAAAGGAATTGTCGCCAATTTCATCAGCATCAGCCGATTTGGAAATTTTTTCGCGCGCGGGCGCGTGACGGGCGACGCTGAATAAAATTCCGACGCAGGTCAGCATCGCCAAAAGATTCGAGCCGCCGTAACTGATAAATGGCAGTGGCAATCCTTTGTTCGGCAGAGCGCTGGTGACGACGCCGATGTTGATGGCGGCTTGCAGGGAAATCAAAAGTGTGATTCCCGCCGCGAGCAATGCGCCGAACGGTTCGCGCGCATTGACGGCGATGCGCATTCCGCAAATGGCGATGATGACGAATGTGAGCACGACGAGCAGCGTCGCGATCAATCCAAGTTCTTCGCCGATGTTCGCAAAAATAAAATCGGTGTGGATTTCGGGAAGGTAGCCGAATTTCCGAATGCCGTTGCCGAGGCCGAGGCCGCACCAGCCGCCCGAACCGAGGCCGATCATGGCTGATTGCGCCTGGAGCGCCGCGCCGTTCAGATGATCTTGCGGGTGCAGCCACGCAAAAATGCGGTTCATGCGCATCGGGTCGTGCAAAATGGAAACGGCCAAGCCAGCCGCACCCACTGCTGCCGGAATGAAAATGTGTTTCCAGCGAACGCCGGCGATGAGCAGCATCGCTCCGCTGACGGCGGCGAGAAGAATGGTCGTGCCGCGATCCGGCTCCACGAAAATCATTCCGAGAATTATCGCGCAGAGTGCGGCGGGAAAAAGAATTCCACGTTTGAAGGTTTGCATTTGCCGCTGATAACGGTCGCAATACCACGCGAGCATGATGATAAGCGCGATTTTTCCCAATTCGGATGGTTGAAATGTCATCGGGCCAACGGCAATCCAGCGATGCGCGCCGTGACTGGCGCGACCAAAATGCGGCACAAAAACCGACGCGAGCGCGAAAATGGCCAGCGCAAAAATCGGCCACGCGAGTTTTTTAAGCAATTGATAGTCGAGAACCGTCGCCGTCACGCAGGCCATGAAACCGGCGACGCACCAGATGAGTTGCATCATCAGGTCATGCCCGCCGCCGCGAGTCATGCTCGAGCTGTAAAGCATCACCAGCCCCAATCCCAGCAGGGCGGCGACGCAAAAAGCCAAAGTTGTGACGGCGATTTTCATTGTCTTTGCAGACGGCCACCGGAACGGCTCTTCACGCCGTGTCTGACGATTATTGCTGCGTCGGCGGATTGCTAGGTGCCGGAATCACCGGTGTCGGACTCGGCGCAACCACAGGCGGCGCGTTCACGGTTGTGGACGGCGCCTCGATCTTTGCCGGGATTTTTAATTTTTGTCCGACCTTGATGCTTGTCGTGGACAAATTGTTCGCGGCTTCAATCGCTTTGATTGTCGTGCCGTGTGTCCGGGCAATTTTCGTCAGCGAATCGCCGGATTTAACGACATAAACTTCTTCGCCACCAGTTGAGGCGGTTGAAGTTGTCGCCGGAGCCGCAGTAGTATTGCCGCCAGCGGAAGCGGGAATTACCAGCTTGTCGCCAACTTTCATACGCGTCGGCTGGACATTTGGATTTGCGTCTTCAAGCGCTTTGAGCGTCACGCCGTGAGCTTTGGCAATTTTTCCGAGCGTGTCGCCTTTGACCACAACATATTCAGTCGTGGCCGGAGCTTCGGGCACAACGGGAACAACCGGTGCAATCGGCGCAAAATTTGTCGGTGCCATAACGACCGGCGGATTCGTGTCCAACATCGGCGGCGGATTCGTTTCGGCAAATTGGTTTTCAGACGGAGCCTGTTCGCGTTTGCAACCTTGAATGAGCATGGCGCTCAAGCCACAGACGCTGATGGCGACCGTGCAAAACACGGCGAGCTTCATGCGTGAGCGGCGTTTGTGTTGCTCGAGGAGTGAGCCTTGTGGGACGAATGGATTCGGGTTGTTCATTTGTTTGGCGCGGTTGGCGTCCTTTCTTCGAGGTCGGTTTTGTTGGGTTGATTTTGCCGCCGCGAAATTTTCCCTCGAAAAATTTCACCGCGGGTTAAATTCATTTTCTTCATCAGCACGGAAATGAAATTGCTGCCTGCGACTTCCACGAAAATTTTTAACATTGTCGCGTCGCGCGCGCAAGGAACAAAACGCAAATTATTCAATGTAGGAGCAGTTTTCATCGTAATTTTAAGGTTGCCAGCGCCACGACCGCGAATAGCACGCACAAAATGTAGAAACGCATGACCACTTGCGATTCATACCAGCCTTTTTTTTCAAAATGATGATGCAGCGGCGCCATCAAAAAAATTCTCCGGCCAGTGCCGGTCCGCATTCGCGTGAACCGGAACCAACCGGTTTGCAACATCACCGATGCGGCTTCAATCACGAAAATTCCGCCCGCAATCACCAGCACAAATGGCTGATGAATTAAAACCGCTAGCACCGCAAATGCGCCGCCGAGCGCGAGCGAACCCGTGTCGCCCATGAACACTTGCGCCGGGTGACAATTGAACCAGAGAAATCCCAAACCCGCGCCGATGAGCGCTGCGCAAAAAACCGTGAGTTCGCCTGCGCCCTCGACATGTGGAATCGCCAAATACGTCGCAATTTTTATATTGCCCGCGCAATAGGTGAACACGAGAAATACAAATGCAACGATCAGCGAGCAACCAATTGCAAGTCCATCGAGACCGTCGGTGAGATTCACCGCATTCGACGTGCCGACGATTGCGAGGATGACAATTAAAATTCCGAGCCACGCGCAATTCGTTGCGACCGGATATTTGTAAAATGGCACCATGATTTCTGAAACGAGTTTGCTTGTAGAAGGCGTCGCCCAAAGATAAATGCCGATGAATGCGCTGACACCAAATTGCGCGATCAGTTTCACGCGTGGCGGAGTGCCGCCGCCGGATTGCTGAATGATTTTTGCGTAGTCGTCGTAAAATCCCAAGCCCGCCAGCACAATGACTGACAGCAGCGTCAGCAAAATCAATTTGTTGTCCAATTGCGACCACAGCACCGTCGAAAAAACCAAAACCGTCACGATTAAAACCCCACCCATCGTCGGCGTTCCCTTTTTGCTCAACACGCGCGCGGCCAAACCGCCCGCTTCCTCGGCTTTGTCCGCGTAGTCCTGGCCGAATTTCAATTGCTTGAGCCAATGAATGATGCGCGGCCCGAGCCACCAACTCAAAAGCAGCGCCGTCACCGCCGCGCCCGCGCTACGCAGCGTGATGTAACGAAACAGCCGGAGCGCCGAAAGCCGGTCTTCCCAGACCGTTCCGTGCGCCCAATCCAAAATTTGCTGGCTCAAATAATAGAGCATTTAAAAATTAAATATTGTTGGCTCGAATAAAATTATTTACACACGTTTTTTTGCGAATCCAACCAATACTTCAATAATCCAGCAACCTCCATGTCTGGTATTCCATAGTCTGTCCAGAAACTCGTGATTGCTGTCTTGAAGAAAATTCCTGCGACGGCTCCATTCGTGTAAGCCCCTTGTGCAATGACCTTGTCCTGTCGTTTACGAGTAAGTCCGTAAAGCATAATCGGACTAATTTGGTGAAGTTCGGCAGTATCCGAACTGCCGTCATCATATTCGATATGAATTCGCATTACTCGCGCAGCAGGCGGAGCATCGGTTATTTTGACTGGATCAATCATACAAAGAATAAGCCGTGAATAATGTCAATTGCACAGAAAACGGCGATAATCCAAAGGGAAACTTTTGAACCGTGTAAAGCACTGCGTAAGCTCGCTTCGTCTTCTTTGTTCGTCTTAAGGCTTTCCGGGATTTGTTGTTTGCCTCTTTCGATAAAACGCGAAATAATTTGGCGTTCATGGCGACGCATTTCTGCAAGCGCACAAACCGACAACAACAAAGCTATTGCGTGAACAAACATAGATTCAATTTTTGTTATTTCATTTCTCCGACTTCAACGTTTCCGCAATCCTTTCCAGCCGCGACGCTCTCGACGCTTTCAGCAAAACCACGTCGCCCGCTTTCAAAAAATTCTTAATCGCATTCATCGCCGCTTCGACATTTTCAAATTCAATCACGCGTGTCAGTCCCGCATCGCGCGCCGCTTTGGCAATGACATTTGCCATTTTTCCCACGGCGAACAATTGCCCGATTTTCAATTCAGCCGCGCGCCGGCCGATTTCCGCGTGCGCCAATTCGCTGTGCGCGCCGAGTTCTTCCATGTCGCCCAGCACCGCCACGCGCCGGCCTTGCAACGGCAAATCGCACAACGTTTCCAACGCGGCAATCGTCGAATCCGCATTTGCGTTATAGGCGTCGTCTAAAATCCGCACGCCATTCGCTTCCCAAAAATTCATCCGCATCTTCGGCGGCTTGGTGTCGGCCAGGCCGCGCTGGATTTCAGCGCAGCCCAGACCGAGTTCCTCACTGACCGCGATTGCGAACAACGCATTTGTCACTTGATGGCGTCCGAGCAAATTGACCCGATACTCGCCACAAAATTCTTCCTTCGGCGCAATTACGCGAAACGTTGAACCGTTTTTGTCCAACCGGACTTTTTCCGCGCGCCAACCATTTTTCTCGCCGAAACCGACGCGAACAACTTTGGCTTTAGTCCGCTGGACAATTTCGTCCGTCCATTGATTGTCGCCATTCACAAATAATTTTCCGTCCGCCGGCAACAGTTCCGCGAGCCAGCCTTCTTCCTGCGTGACGCCTGCCAAATCGCCAAAAAATTCCAAATGTTCGCGGCCGATGTTCGTAATCACACCGAACTTTGGCCGAATTATTTTCAGCAGCGGCGCAAGTTCGCCCGGATGATTTGTGCCGGCTTCCAGCACCGCCGCTTGATGCGATTTTCCAATCCGCAACAACGTTAGCGGCACGCCGATGTCATTATTGAAACTTGCTTCGCTCCAAACGGTCATAAATTTTTTACTCAAAACCGAGCCGATCAATTCTTTCGTCGTCGTTTTGCCGTTCGAGCCGCCGACGCAAACAATTGGCAAATCAAAATCGCGCCTGTAGGCCGCCGCCAGTTTGCCAAGCGCGACTCGCGCGTCATTTACTACAATCACCGGGCAATCCGGCAATTTTTCCGGAACTTTTTTTTGTTCGACGACAATTGCCGTGACATTTTTCGCCGCGACTTCATTTACAAAATCGTGGCCGTCAAATTTTTCACCGCGAATGGCAAAAAACAAATCGCCGGATTTTGCCTGTCGCGAATCGGTGCAGACATTTTTAACCAATGTTCCGCCCGCGCCGCGCCGGATTTCTCCGTCGCAGGCTTCAACGACAAATTTCAAAGAGCGTTCTTCCACAAATTTTAACGCGCGCCGCTCGCCACGAGGGGTTGCGACGAATTTGGCGTCGGCAAAATTTGATCCGGCGGAATGTTCAAATAGCTCGCGCAACGCTCTGCGATTTCCTTGAACACAGGCCCGCAAACCTGGCCGCCGTAATAACCTTCCTTCGGCTCGTCCATGACGATGGAAATGCAAAGTTGCGGATTATCCGCCGGAAAAAATCCGATGAACGACGCGAAGTATTTTCCCGAAGCATAAGCGCCGTTTTCAACTTTTTGCGCCGTGCCGGTTTTTCCTGCGACGATGTAATTTTTCATCGCCGCGCCCGGCGCGGTGCCTTCGGACGACACGACCGTTTTTAACGCTTCGACCATTTGCTTCGCAGTCGCATCGCTGACGATTTGGCGCACGCGCTGCGGTGCATATTTTTGCACAACATTTCCGTCACGGTCTTCAAGCTGGCTCACAAGCATCGGACGCATCAACCAGCCGCCGTTGGCAATCGCGCCCATCGCCATGAGCATTTGCAACCGCGTCACCGCCACGCCCTGCCCCATCGGAATTTGCGCGATGGAAACTTTGCTCCAATTTTTTACCGGATACAAAAAGCCGCCGACTTCGCCGGGCAACGGAATTCCCGTGCACCGGCCAAAACCGTATTCGCTCGCGTAATCGTAAAGTTTATTTTCGCCGAGTTTGATCCCGATTTTTGCTGCGCCGATATTCGACGATTTCGTGATGATGCTTTCAGTCGTCAAAATTCCGAACGGCTCGTGGTCGTGCAAAACTCTTCCTGCGAACGCAAAATGTCCCTGCTCGCAATCAAATGTGTCGCTCAAATGAACCACGCCGTCGTTGAGCGCGCCGGACACGACGACGATTTTGAAAGTCGAGCCGGGTTCAATCACGTCGGTGATGACGCGGTCGCGAGTTTCAGGCGTAATGGTGTTCGGCTTGTTCGCGTCGTAACTTGGCAGCGTTGCCATCGCGAGAATTTCTCCGGTTTGCGGCCGGGTCACGATGCCGGTGATGCTGACCGGCGTGTGTTTTTGCGCCGCATCAGCCAATGCTGTTTCGACAATGTGCTGAATGGCGGAGTCAATGGTGAGCACGACGTTCAAGCCGTCGCGCGGATGAACATCCTCGTCGCGCAGCGGAACAATTTCATGTTGCTGCCGGTCCATTTCCGTCACGCGCCAGCCCGCGACGCCATTCAACGCGGAATTCAGCGACAATTCAATCCCGTCGCGTCCGACAATTTGCGAAACGATGTGACCGTCGGCCTTCCAATCCTGCGAACCCGAAAATCCGATCACTTGCGCGGCCAGAGAATTATTCGGATAAACGCGCAATTGGTCCGGCTCGGCAAAAATCGCGCCCTGCCGAAAGCCGCGAAGAAAGGCGCGGTCATTTTTCGACAATTTCTTTTCATCCACGCCGAATGAAAGGCTGCTCATCGCCAATTGAATTTTTTGCCATGCGTCCTCCGAAATGTTTTTTTGCAGGCGGACGTAATGCAAATTATTCGTAACCGTTTCGCCTTTTTCATTTTTGGAAATGCGCGGAAAAAGTTTTTGATAAACTTCGGCCTCGCTCATTTGCAACAGCGGCGCGATGGCGTGGGCGACGACGGCCTGTTGATTTCCGATCAACGACGGATCGGCACAAATCGTTTTCACCGGAACACTCGTCGCCAGAGGATTGCCGTGCGCGTCGAGGATGTCGCCACGACGAGGCGCCTGCCAAAATTCATGTCCGCTGCTCTGCTGTGCTCTCGCGCTCAATTCATCGTGACGCAACACTTGCAAATCCACGAGCCGGTAGCCGAGGCCCGCGAACGCCGCGCATACGAGCAACGTCAATGCCAGCGCGCGTCGAAGTTGCATCTTTTTGGTCATCTTAAAAACGGCCAGCCGCCCGCGGCGATCGGTTCCTCAACCAACGGCGTCACGAGCGGCGGCCAAATTGTTTTCATATTTTTACTGCATCAATTCATCATTGAACGGCTCACGAATTGATGCGATTGATTTTTATTTTCCGGCAGCATCCATTCCGGCAGCCGAAAAATTTGCGACGGTTGCGCCGGGACCAGGCCGAGGTTCAACTGGCGCGCGCGTTCGTCCAACATCACCGGCGAACGCAAAACCGAAAGTTGGTTTGCCAGACGCTCGTTGTCGCTGCGCAATTGATTCAGCCGGTTTTCCGCCGAGCCGATTTGTTTGCCGAGTTGGATGATTTGACCTTTCTGCCAAACATAACCAACGGCAGCGCCGGCAATCAGCAGGCATAAAAACAACGCCTTCAATGCCGGATCGAACCGGATTGATGCCGACTGACTTTTTCGATTTCCTGCCATGTTAAATTTTTTCTAAAATTCGCAACTGTGCGCTGCGACTGCGCGGATTTTCTTTCAATTCAATTTCGTCCGGCGCAATCGCCTTTCGCGAAACCCATTTCATTTCCGGCTCGCGCGGCTGTCGCAATTCCGGCACGTCCACTTTGCCGCTGAACGTATAATCTCGCGTTTTTTCGCGGCCAAAATCTTTTACAATCCGATCTTCAATCGAATGAAATGTGATGACCGCAAGCCGTCCGCCTGGTTTCAAAATTTGCAGCGCCGCTTCCAATCCACGTTTCAAAGAACCTATTTCATCGTTCACCGCAATTCGCAGCGCCTGAAAAATTTTTGTCGCCGGATGCGCCTTTTTTCCACGACGCGGCGAAATCCGCTCAATCAATTCCGCCAATTGCCGCGTCGTCTCAAATTTTCGTTGCGCGCGGTCGTGAACAATCGCTTTTGCAAACCGCCGCGACTCGCGTTCCCCACCAAATTCCCAAAAAATCTTTGCCAACTCCTCGGCGCTTAAATCATTCACCAAATCTGCCGCCGTCAGTTTTTGCCGGTCGTCCATCCGCATATCCAGCGGGCCGTCCTGCTGAAAACTGAATCCACGTTCGGCGGAATCCAATTGCGGCGAACTCACGCCCAAATCCAAAATGACTCCAGCGCAACTCGCCGCCGGAATCCATTTGGCCATTTCTGAAAAATTGCCGCGATGGATTTCAAATCGTCCGGCCAATTTTTCCGCCAGCCGTTTTTTCGCGGCTTCAACCGCGACGCCATCGCGATCGCACCCAAACAGCCATCCAGTCGGCGAACTCGCGTCCAAAATTCGCGCTGCGTGTCCCGCTCCACCGAGCGTGCCGTCGGCGTAACGTCCGCCCGGCAGCGGTTTCAGCGCTGCCAGCACCTCCTCCGCCATCACCGGTTTGTGAACGAAATCGGACACTTCGCATTTTTTCAAATTGGTTAAAGCGCGGTCGCTTTCAAAAGCCGCTCGCCTAAAATTTCCCACGACCGTCGCGCCGGCTGCAAATCCGGCGGCGCGGGACGCGATTTCATCGGAACAATTTCTACGTCCGCGTCCGTCAAATCGTTGTGGACGACTTTGACCGTGTCCAAAGACAATTCAGTTTGCATAATTGGCCTTTCGTTTTTTGTTTCAACGGACGCCGGACGCAAAATGGAAATAGGATTTAATTTGCTCGTCCAGTTCGGCGCTGGTTTAGATGCGGCTGAAAGCGCCGGCATTTTTTGCGTTTTTGCGGCGGCGATTTCTTTTTTCATCGGCGCAGGATTTTCCGCCGGCGCTTTTGTCGAATTCGCGAACGGATTTTTCGGCGACTCGAATTTCGGCAGATAAATTTGCCTGTCCATGCGATAGGAAATTTCCGCCCGCCCGTTCACAAAACTTTTTCCGGTGGCCAATAATTTTCCAAAGTTCATAATTTACTCCATGAGTTTGAAGGCGTCGGGCGCCAACGCGGCGTCGGCAGCCTGAACCTTTTCATAACGTTCGGGATTCCAGATTTCAAAACGGTCGAGCAAACCGACAAGCGTCGCCTCATCCTTGATGCCCGACTGACGGGCCATTTCATCTGGCAAACAAATCCGCCCTGCTTTGTCCACGCTCGCTTGCGCCGAATCGCTGCCGATGATGCGCTTCAAAACCACTTTTTTGGGATCGCTGTTCGGCATCTCGTCAATGGATTGCATCAGCCGCCCCATCTGCGCCGGAGGCAAAACACGAACGCAATGGCCGACGCCTTCGCGCGGCCAAAGAATCACGGTCAATTCGACGCCCGCTTTTTGCGGACGCCATTTGGCCGGGATTTGCACGCGCCGCTTTTCATCCACGCCATGCCGGAAGCGTGAATTGTAATATGTCGGCTCTTTGGTTTTCGCGTTGCTCATTTTATTCACCGGGGAATCAAAAATGGCCTGTTTCCCCACGACGACCCATTTTTACCCACTTTACCCCACTTCGTCAACAAAAATTGTGAGGCATTTTTTGGCACTTATTCCAGAGTTATTCACAACCTCCAAATCATCAGGAAAACGCGTCAAATCAGATTTCATGCGGCTGCGCTTGAAAATTCGGGCGTCAGGCTCGAAACTCCGCCCGTGCGAACGTCCGATTTTCATTTTGATCTGCCACAGGAATTGATCGCGCAGCATCCCGCTGTGCGACGCGATGAATCGCGGCTTTTGGTTTTGCATCGAAGTAAAAATTGCGTCGAACATCGGCAATTCCGCGATATTCTGGAATTTTTCCGCAAAGGCGATGTTCTGGTTCTCAATAATTCGCGCGTGATTCCAGCGCGTTTGCGCGGAGTTAATGCGAAAACCGGCGGGAAATTTGAAGTTTTGCTGTTGGAAGAAAATGCGCCGAACGATTGGTGGACGATGCTGCGTCCGGGCAAAAGCGCGAGAATCGGAACCGAAATTGCCTTTCACAATGCCAATGGACAGCCGACAGAAATCCGCGCGATGATTTCTGAAATCAATTCCGAAGGCCACCGCCGGTTAAAATTCTCCGGTTCACCGAACATTTACGACGAATTGGATTCGCTCGGCGAAATGCCGCTGCCGCCTTACATTCGCCACGGCAAAAATTCGCCGGATGACAAAGAACGCTATCAAACCGTCTTTGCCCACACGAAGGGTTCGGTTGCCGCGCCGACCGCCGGTTTGCATTTCACGCCGGAATTGCTGGAGCAAATCCGTGCGCGCGGCGTAAAGATTTGCTTTGTCACGTTGCACGTCGGTTTGGGAACTTTCTTGCCGGTGAAAGCTGAAAATCTTGCGGATCATAAAATGCACGAGGAACGATTTGCGCTCGGCGAAGAAACGGTTCGCGCCGTGAATGAAGCGAAAAATTCCGGCGATCGCGTCATCGCCGCTGGCACAACAACCGTTCGCGTCCTTGAGAGTGTTGCGATGCAAAACGCTGGAAAACTCAATGTTCATGCTGGTAAAACAAACATCTTCATTTTTCCGGCGTTCCGATTTCAAATCGTGGACGCGTTGCTGACGAACTTTCATCTGCCCTGCTCCACGTTGTTGATGCTCGTCAGCGCATTTGCTGCGCCGAATGAAATTCGTGGCCGCGAAATGGTTCTGTCTGCTTATGCTGAAGCAATCCGCGAGCGTTATCGGTTTTTCAGCTACGGCGATGCGATGTTGATCTTATGAAGAACAAGTTGCCTTTTGTTTTCTCCAATTTCGCCATGACGGCGGATGGCAAAATTGCTTTTGCCAGCGACAGTTTTGTTCCGTTCGGCAGCGCGCGCGACCGTGAGCACATGATGGAATTGCGCGCGACGGCGGATGCCGTGATTTGCGGCGCAACGACGGTTGAAGTGACGGAAACGATTTTGGGAACCGGCGGAGAAAAATTTCGGAAGCAACGCCTGAAAAATGGCTTGCCGGAACTTCCTTTGCGTGTCGTCGTCAGCGGCTCCGGATCGATTGACCCGAATGCGAATATCTTTAAGAAACGTTTCTCGCCGGTCATCGTTTTGACAGCCGACCAAATTCCAAAAGCGAAATTGAAGTTGCTCCGTGCGCTGGCCGACGAAGTAAAAGTTTGCGGCGCGCATGAAATCAACTTTCGCGCTGCGTTACGTTGGCTGAATGAGAAATGGAGCGTAAAGCGTTTATTGTGCGAAGGCGGAGGCCAGCTTCACGATGCTTTGATCCGCGCCGACTTGGTGGATGAATTGCATTTGACGGTTTGCCCGACGATTTTTGGCGGACGTAACGCGCCGACGATTGCAGATGGAAAGGGTATTGGCTGTTTGATTGATGCGAAGCGCTTTGAATTGACCTCTTGCAAGCACATTGGCGATGAAGTTTTCACTGTTTGGCGTCGCGCAGCGCAGAAGTGAATATCCCGATGTTATTCACATGGCCAGGTTACGATTGGTGGGGCCTTGATTAACCCCATAAATACTGGGGTATTTACCTACCATCCATGTTTTTCAAAAAAAGAGCGGGACAAATTTTGATTTGTCCCGCTCTTGCGGTTTTTGGAATTTTACGAGCGTTCGTTACGGCTGGCGCAGGATGAAGAACAGCGCGTTCGTCGTCAATGAGTTGGTGTATTGATAGTTGCCCGAACCGGCAGGACTTTCAATTGGCTGCCCCATGACCGGCCATGTGGCTACGGGCGCAGTGAGATTATTCGTCGCCAGCACTGAAAAATTTAATCCGGTGGCATTGGTAAAGGAGAAGTTCAGTTTGCCTCCAACCAGGGCGACTCCGCCCAATTTCGACTGGATGGGTGCGGGAATGTTAAACGATGAGCTTGTTATTCCGGTCAATCCGCTGGAAGTGAACGTAATGGTAGCACCGGTGACGGCGTTGGCGCCGAAAGCCGTCAGACCGCTAAAAGTAGCCTTGCCAGAGACCGCAGCTTTCGTGGCGGTGCCACCAAGTGTCCATGTCCCGGCTCCGACTTGAGCGACGATGTTGGGCGTAGCGGTGATTACCGTATTACCGTTCAGGTCCACAACCGTTATCACAGGCTGATTGGTCAGGACACCACCATTGGCAGCCGGAGATTTAGGTTGCGTTGAAATGACCAGTTGCGCCGGCGCGCCAACAATCGTTTGTGTGATTGAGTTCGTGCTATAACCCGTCGCGCTAATCACGATGGTTTTTGTGCCGGGACTTTGCAACAGCGGGTCTTGAGACGGATTAAACACAATCTTGCCTGCGAGATTAGTCGTATAGGCACCCGTTGACAGTAGAGAACCGTTCACTGTGATGGCAGTGATATTGGATCGCCAGAGTGAATCATCCGGGGTGTTTGTGACGGTGAACGAACTAAAACCGTTTGTCGCGATGTAATTCTGCGCGGTTAGGATTGGTGGCGGAATAAGTTCAGTGGCATAAGCGGTCTGCTGTGGCACAAACGTGAGACCTTTGACAAAGGTATTGGTTGGGGCGGTATAAAGCAAGTTGCTGGAAGTAATGTTCATGTTAGCAGCATAGCCAGAAGCGTCAGTCAACCGAATGACATAGTTGCCTGCTTTTTTGTCGATCGCAGTCGTCGTGTAATACAAATAAACACCACCGTTACCGTTGGTGGTGGCAAACAAACTGTCGCCGCCAGTCCCATTGGTGAAGGAACCATTGTAATTCCAATTCACTCCGTCGTTTGCCAATGAATATTTATTGATAATTCCAATTGCTGAACTGACGCCATCGAGGATGTAAAGGACATTAGTATTGACGATGTAAAAATCCGATGCAACTGGATCCGTGGTCAGATTGTTGGCTTTAGTCACGTCGTATAAGCCGGTGTCGCTGTCAAAGCCAAGGGCGTAAACCACTGGTATCACCTGCCCGTTTGCCGTTTTTTGCGTCTCGACATAGGGAACTCCGCCGAATGTCCTTACAACCACGTTATTGTAAGCGTTCAGGTTGGGATTGGCGAGCGTTCCACCGGCACTTCCATAGTATAATCCGCCTTTGTCATCCACAATCCAATTGTTATTGTCCAACGTTGTGCAAGAGCGGGCCTGGCTGCCACCCAATGAGACTGAAGTATAGTTTAACCCCATGACAAACTGGTTGGTGTAATTCAATCCTGCCGCCGCCCGGTTGAGATTGAGAGTTTCGTCGAAAGTTGCCGCACTGCCATCGGCAAAGGAGGCAAAGCAAATCAGCGTCCCGTCATCACTCAAGGATAACCTGCCACAACTGCCGGCAGAAGAAAGACGCAGGGCATTAGTGCCTGTGGCGCTTATAGGAATGATGTTGGCGGGGGCAGTTTGACCGGCGGCAGAAGGCTTGATTTCGATAATGCTAAAGGTCGTGTTATTGGGGCTTGACTGCTGGTCAAGTTGAATAATTGCCAGATTGCCTCTGGTGAAATTAGCGGGCGGTGCGCCGATTTTGAAAGTAGATGAGTTGGTGGCTGTAACCGGAGAGTAACCAGATATTGTGAACTTGATAGCCGCACCGGAAACAGACGACGAGCCGTTAACAGTGGCTGTCAAGTTGGTGAAGGCAATAACGCCGTTGACCGACGCCTGATTAGTTGCTCCACCCAAAGTCCAAGCCACAGAGTTGCTGACGGACGCGGTGACCGAAATATTGGCATAAGGGTTCGTCGTGCCGTTGCCGTATTGGTCCGAAATCGTCAGAACGGGATTTGCAACCAATGTGCCGCCGCTGGCGGAAGGCGCTAAAGGTTGAGTGGTGATGGCCAGTTGGGTGGCCACGCCGGCACCAAGCGGCTGGATAACCTTGGCAGTGCTGTAACCAGTGGCAGTGATGACAATGGATTTGACACCACTGGACTGGAGCAGAACAGAGTTCACCGGGTTAAATACAATCTGTCCCGCAGCAGTCGTGGTGTAAGCCGTGTTTGCCAAAGCCGAACCGTTCACATAAATAGTGGTAATCGCCGCGCGCCAGGCTGCATCGTCAGTGAAAGTGTTGGTGAATGGATGATCCACAGTTGCATTGGGATCATAATTAAGCACCGGCGGAATCGAACCCTCAAATTTGCCGCCGAAAGTCACGTTGTCATAACGGCAGTTGCCGGAAGAATTGTTGTAAGCTCCACCGTTAAAGGCCACACAGTCGCTTCCCGTGGCGGCGTTCACGATGCGGACGCCAAAGTTGGCATTGTTGTCCACGCCAGGAACGCCGGTGAAATCCACCACAAGGTTGTTGTAAAAATTCTGACCGGTGGTCTGATAAAAGTAAGTGCCCGTCACAGTATTAGGACTGTAGTCTGGATTGGAGACAGAGTTGGTCAGAATAAACGTGGGATTGGCACCGTAAAAAAGATTGTTAGCCACGTTGGTTGTCGCCCAATTGTTCGTGGTATAGAGCACACACATTTTGGCCTCGCCTTGAGTCGTGAAATAAAGATCGAAGGCGATCACAATGTTGCTGTAATTGAGCGTGCTGGCGTCAAACTCGGCGCCTTGCGCACCGATGGGAGCGGCGCTATTCCAGCCATTGTTGGGACCCGCGCCACGAACACGCCAGCAAATGGTGCCGCTGGGCGTGGAACTGCCGGCTTGAACCAAAGTGTCAGGAGCATTTGTGCTTCCCGGCGTCGCACTGCCGGCATAAGTGTAGTTGTTGCTAAAACCCAAAGCTTGGGCGAAAGCGGATGAACCAAAGTTCAACTCCGGCACCGGATTGGGAACGTAGGCCGTGGTCCCGTAACTTTCGAAGGTCCAGTCCGCGATGGTGTCAATAGCCACTCCCTGAACGACAACGTTGTCAAACGTCCAGTCGCCAGACGTGTTGTTATATGGAGTCCCGGTCGTGGTCACACAGTTCGTTCCCGTAGAGGCGTTCACAATTCGGACGGCAAAACTGGCATTGTTATCCACGCCGGAGATACCACTCAAATTCACCGTGACCTGATTATTCCAACCGCTCGCCAATTTAACATACGAGCCGATGACCGTGCTGTTGGTAGCGGCGTTGTTGGTGACGACGCCCAAAGTTCCAACGGAGGCAATTGTGGCGTTATGCCAAATTGCGCCTTCAGTCGTGTATTGAACCTGAAGATTAGCTTCTGCGTCCGAGGTCGCATAAACGTCGAAAGTAGCCTTGATTTGGTAATAGCCCGCCGTGCTGGCGGCGAACTGCGCGCCCTGCGCGCCGATGGCCGCATTCGTGGACCAGCCAGTTCCGCCACCGCCAGTGCCGCGCACCCGCCAGCTATTGGCACCACCCGTAGAACTGCCGGCCAACGACTGCACATCCGGGTTGCTGCTGCCCAGACCAGCGGCGCTGGCCGTGCCAAAACCGGTCGAGGGCGACGGGCTGCTGCTGGCACCGATGGCCACGTTGTCGAAGTTCCAGGCAGTAAGAGTGGTTGCAGCTTTTATTCCTGACAGTGAAGCCAGTAGTATTGATACAATGCAGGCGATATTTTTTATTTTCATTTAACTTTTGGTTGGCAGTTGTTGGTCTTCTTATTAAATCCGATGGCACTTCACTTGTGCTGCCGGAATTATCCATTATCAGGTTACAGACAAATGTCCCATGGGTGACGATTGGGTGACAAAACAATCCAAATGAAACCCGATTTATGAAGTTGCCGATTCGTAACATTGCAGACATCAAACCGTAACGGGTGGTTGAGAAACTGATGCGATGAATCGAATTTATTATTCAGATAAAAGAACCAAATGCGCCGAAGGATTTACACTCATTGAACTTCTGGTGGTCATTGCCATCATTGCCATTTTAGCTTCGATGCTGCTCCCCGCGCTGGCCAAGGCCAAATTCAAGGCGCAACAGGCGGTGTGCTTGAGCAACGCGAAACAATGGGGACTCGCCGACACGATGTATGTGGGCGATAACAATGAAACGTTTCCCTATCCGAGATATCAAAGTTATGCTTCGAGTGTAGACCAAGACAATCCGGCATGGCTGTCTATCCCTACTTATCATAATCTAAATGAAGGTGACGATGTTTGGTTCAATGCCCTGCCTTCCTACGTCGGCAACAAACCTTTGTATACATGGGCTTACAATCCAACCATATTTTACGGTTCCAAGTCCATCTTCACCTGCCCCACGGCTTTCTCACAAGGCATTGACCCTGTGGACGCGGTCGCCGCTTCAGATAAGTATGACATGATTCCGGGTCAGCGTCCGTTGTTCAATTACGGGATGAATTCAAAATCACTCGCCAACGAGAATATCAATGCCGTCGTCACCACACTTAAAACCACAATGGTAGTTCATCCTTCAGCCTTCGTGCTCTTTTCAGATGGCCGCGACCGTTCAGCCGAGACTCCTTATCACGGAACTGCTGCCAATCAAATACTTCTGGCCACCCCGCATTGCTACACCACGCGTTTCTCATCGCGGCATAACAAAGGCGGCAACATCACCTTTAGCGACGGCCATGCCGCCTACTACAAATATGATTATGTCGTATCCGACAGCGACGACATAGAACCCAGTGGCCCAACAGTTGGCCAACCAATCGCCGCCGGCAAAGACCCCGGCCGCCCGGACATCAACTGGGATTGTCAGGGCAACCCCGTGATAAATTAAAGCTGTGTCCGCCAACTGAGGCAAGGCCATCCGCCAAAAGTGTTGACGGCAAATTAAATGTAAGCGTCACGCGGAGCACCTTCTTGACAGAGCAACTACAGGGGCAGCTTCATAGATGTCAGAGATAATATGCTATGACGTTTATGGTGGCGCTGGCTTTAGTGTTCCGACTGAAACAGGTAAAGTGAACGTGACGCCAAAATTCTTCCAGCCGATGATTGACAGTGAAGCGAAATAAGGCAAAAGGCATTATGGAGATATATCCAGTTCAATTGCATCCAGAGTTAATCCATACTGTGCCGAAGCTAAAGAATGGAAAGTAAGTTTTGTGGATGAAGACGTCGCCGTGAATTCAAATGACGCCCGCGTCCATTGCATGTCTTCAAAATCATTTAAGGTGTCACTGTCTATCGTAGCCAGATGAGTATCGTTAATCAAAATTTCAGCCGCCGGATCTGGAGTTCCGTCTGTGATGCCATCCGGATTATGCGAGTAATAAAAACTCAGTTCATAAGTTTGACCTGACACTGTAGTAATGTTCGTGGAAATTGTTCCCGGTCCTAATCCATCCAAATCCAGCGAATAATTTCCTTGATAAGGCTCCCATCCTGCTGCCGAAACGAGATCTACACTCCCAGCATCAACATACCATCCCCCGGCAAAATAATTTCCTGCCGACGGCGTCCCTCCATTCCCGCCCTCGAACCCGCTATACCAGGTTTTTTTGGGGTCAAAACTTTGTGCCGCGATAGCAATGCTCGCGTCCACCGGATCGGGTGTTTTACCGTTCTCGACGATGGTTCCGCGATAGAACAGCAGTAGTTTGTTGGTGGGTGAAATCGAGTCGGGAATGCCGACTGTCATGCTGCTGTTGGCGGACAAAGTTCCGCTCCAGTTAGTGACAAGGGTTCTCGTGCCGCTGACATCGTCTTGATAGATGTAAAAAGAGCCGCTGTTGAAATCCTGGCCGGAAGTATTCCGGATCAGCGTGATGTATTGTGAATTTGTGTAACTCAAAACACTCACAGCCAAAGTGCCGCGAAAGAAATAATCAATAAGACCGGCGCTGTATTTGACCGCTTTGGGAATAAATTGGTCGTGGTAGTCTTTGAGAACATTCGGGTCGTTGATTGTAGAAAATGCCGAACCAAATACATTTGGAAACTTTGCGGCCAAATAGGTCACGCGGCTTTGATGTGTTATTTGAACTCCATCGGAAATTTTTTTATAGTAAATGCCTTTGCCTTGGGTTCCATTTTCAAAAGTAAAAGTGTCAATTCCAGAAGAAGGATTGGACTCTATTTGTTTGTAGTTCGAGCCGCTGTTGCGTGAAGGGTATGGGTAGTATTCTATATCCCCCGGCCGAAAATATTCGGCGTATGAGTGACGTTCTCCGAGGAAATTGCCATTGCACCATTCTGCCAAGCCAAGCTGTTGCCCGCCGCTTGCTTCGGCGCTTTTCAATGCTGCTGCGCTTCCATTGTATAAATGCCTGTCCCAAAAGTCCTCCAACTTTGTAAAACCTGCACCGCGCCAGTCCAGCATTGAACCGTCGCCGTAATTCAGAGTTCGCCAATGGTCTTGGCCGTAATCTTCTATGTGGCTGTGCCAAGGGCTTGGGAAATCGCCATTAAAAAGGTGAGGACTTAAGCCACTAGGATTTATGTAGTCTAAATGGTTCTCGTTTCGGACATGCTGCGGCTGTGAGGTGTCTTCGAGTAAATGCATAACTTGGCCCGCCGCTCGGAACATATAACCAAGATTAGCGCGACGATCGGTTGGATTTGCAGAAGTTAAACCAAGCCATTCATAGTCTCGTGCATTTGCCCATGACCAAACATTTGATGTCCCTTGATTAAAGGCCACATTGTAACCCGGCGAGTTTGAAATCGAAGCCCAAGTAAATGAATTTTGGCCAAATAAAAAATGAAATTCCCCAAAATCTGAAAGTCCTTTGCCATACTGGTTATCGAGCGGGTCGTAAAAATGATTAAACGGCCTTTTGCCGCCTGCATCTATATCCACATTATCTTCCAAACCGCTTCCGACCTTCATTAAACCAACAGCCTGTGCCGCGCTACAATCGGATGAGATAGTGTTAAGAAAATCGTCGTAAGCTGAAGAATATGTCAACGCGGAAGATGCTGCATTTATTGTGATTTGCTGATGAACAATAATGTCATGGGCTAAAGATGCCTGTAAAAATAATACAAAACCAAAAGTCGAAAATAACAATTTAGTTTTTGTCTTCATGGTTGCCTTTCACGATGAATTGCCAGAGGAATGCACAAATAACAAACGCAAGCGTGATTGCCAAAGCGTTTGCTAATACTAAAAAAGCAAAAGAGTTTGATACGGCTCTACCTTCTGGCGTTCGTTCAAGTCCAAGAACATTTGATAGAATAACAGATGGAATCATTAAAATCATGTCCCATGCAATGTCGTTTTTGCCGTGAAAATAGTTTCTTGTATAAAAAGAAAGTGCTAGCGATGTGATGACGCCATACAACGCAGCCCTTAATACAGCCCGAATTTTCTTTTTAGCATTTGGATTTTTCATAGATTTTTTAACAAGCATAGTGGCCGCTTGCGTATTTAATTGTTTTTGTTCTTTTATCATTTGTAGCGAGATGAGCCTTCATTTCATTCCAGACGGATTCTGGGCTACTTGCATTAGTTGACGAGTTAGACGTTGGAGCAGAATGTCCCGCTATTGCCAACATTGATACCAAAGTGCAGAAAATGATATTGAAATTTTTAATATGTTTTTTGAATTGATTCATAACGTGATTTTGATTGTTAGAATTCCAGAATTTTCCACACACCGTTTTCTTTCACGAACTCCACCGGAAACGTGATGGTTTGTCCACCAACGGAATTTGTGAAATAGTATTCTGCGCTGTCGTTCTTAATGAATACTGGCGTCAACGATCCGATTTGGTTTATAGCCGAAATTAAATTGCTAGAGCCAATGGAAAGAAATGCCTGCCGGTATTTGTCCGTCGAGGCGATTGAAAAATAAGAAACCGCGCCGGGAACATCTCCAGCGACGATATGCGCCGTCATGTTCGTCCAAGCAGGTGTCGGGTCGTCTCCGGTCAAGGCATATAAAACAACCCGATTGTTACCAGTATCGGCAACATAAAATTTATCTATCAGAGAATCGTCAACGGCTGCAATAGAATTAGGCTGGTTAAAATTGGTAGATAAGACCGACCGCAATGTAAATGGAGTTGGTGTTATATGAGGAACAATCGGATTAAATGTTTGCACTCGATTGTTGCCGGTATCTGCTACATAAATGCCATGCTTACCTACACTGACATTAACCGGCGCACTAAATTGTCCAAACGCCGTTCCATTCGTTCCGCTCACGCCAAGAACAACCGAATCTTGCGCCAACACAATCCGGCCATTTCCTGAATCCGCGATGTAAAGATAGCCAACACTGTCATAAGTCAGTCCTTTCGGCACATTGAATTGGCCAACGCTAGTTCCTGATGAGCCGAAAGAATTCTGAAAATTTCCGTTGGAATCAAATTGCTCAATCCGGTTATTGCCCGAATCGGAAACGGAAATCGTTCCGCCGTCCGGCGAAACCGCCACGTCAAATGGCGCATTGAATTCAGCGCTGTTCGTGCCGGTCAATCCATTCGTCGTGCCAATGAAACCTTCATTTCCAAAACTTGTGTCTGTCACAAATGACGTATCTGTTGGATTAAGTTTCCAAACTTGATTACTGCCGGTCACAGCCACATAAACATTGCCATTAACATCTACATCAAAACCGGATGGATTTGAACCAATACCGCTCAATGAGCGAATGACATTTGTGCTTGCGTCAAATTCCGTCAGCGTGGCCGTGCTGCCGGACAGAACGTAAAGATTGCTCGATGCCGTCCATTTGATGTCCACCGGATCGGTGATGCTGATGGAAGCGATTTGAGTAACTTGAAGCTGAACGGTGATTTGCACACGGTTCGGGTCGGTGCTGTTCCATCCGCCGGAACTGGAAAACAACCCGTTCGTCGTTTGAATCGTTACGACAGGGAAGTATTCGCCATTCGTCGCATAGGTGTAAGTGACGGAATTAAGATTGTTGGTGACAAAATCCGTGATGCCGTCGCCGTTAAAATCGTAAAGCACTTGTTGAAGTGTTCCCGGCGCGTTGTTGCTGACAATTTGAAATGTCACGGTCAACGGCGCAAATCCGGCAATCGGCGTGGCTTGAAGTTGAACGGGGTCGTTCAAACTGCCATCAATGTTTGTGAGGCCGACGATGACGATTGAACTTGTGGCCGTATTGCCCGCCAAATCTTCGGCAATGGCGTTGATGATGTTCGTTCCGGCGTCCAATGGCACGTTCAGGGCGGAAAAATTTGTGCTGCTGATAAATGTTGCAATACCGTTGACGGTGATTTGTTTAAGATTGGTTTCAGCGAAAGTCCCCTGCACGTTGATGCGTGAAGCATTGACGGCGGTATTGTTCGTGGGAGCGATAATTGAAACTGTCGGCGATGTCATGTCCAAAATGACATTTGCCTCTGACCAATAATTACTGCCGTTCAAGCCCACAAAGCCAAACCAGACCTGATACAGGCCGTTGGTTGTTCCGAGGTGAACCCAAATGGGAGAAGCAAATGGAATCCAAACCGCGCTTGCAAAATTGGTGTTGTTGACCAAAACAGCCATGCCGATTGCCGCACCGCCGGAAACAAAAGCCGGTGTGACATTTGTATTTACAAATACACTTTGAAAATCAGCCGAAACATTTCTCGCGTCTTCGCTTGAAACAGCGAATAAATCCGCTTCGACAGGCTGAAGGTAATTTGTTCCCAATTCGTCGTCCCGACCCCATTCATAAAGTTTTCCTGAAGCTGTCAAGGCCAATGAACTGATGTCACCACCCGCAATGGCAATGACATTGGAAATGCTGTTTAATGCAAACGGCACATTTGTGGAATCTTGTGATCCATTGCCAAGTTCGCCGTCATAGCCGTATCCCCAAAGAAATAGAGTGCCGTTGGTGTCAACGGCAAGGGAATGGTCGCCGCCACAGGCTATAGCGGTAATGTTGCTTAATCCCAAAACCGGCGCGGGTGTTGACGAACTGGTCCACCATCCGTTTGTGCCGTTGCCTAATTGACCGTCACCGTTGTATCCCCAAGCCTTGACGGTTCTATCGGATTGAAGGGCGATGGAATGGCTCCAACCACCGGCCAGTGAGGTGACGTTTGTAAGCGAAGTTACCGGAACTGGAACAGGCTGATTGTCCATGTTGGTAATGCCCAGTTCACCGTCTTCGTTGTAACCCCAACCCCAAACTATTCCATCATCGCCAAGAGCAAAACAATGGTCTCCGCCTGCACCAATGACGATGATATTGGTTAAAGCTGTCAAAGCCACAGGGTAATCCCGCTCTTCGCCGGAGCCTGAACCATCACCAAGTTTTCCTCCCCAATTATCGCCCCATGTCCAAACTGTCCGATCGCTTTTCAGCGCAATGCCATTTTCTTCACCAGCAGCTATCGCAACAATATTGCTCAAACCAGCCACAGGTGCAGCGGTATTTCCATTTTGATAAAGCCCATTGTTTCGTCCCAACTGGTCGCTCCAATTTGCGCCCCAACTCCATACTATCCCGTTGGCATCCAATGCCAATGAAAAGTAGCCGCCTTCGGACACGGCAACGGCAACAATGTTTGAAAGCCCGACCACTTGCATTAAAATAGAACTATCGCTCCAATTACCATTGCCTAGTTCTCCGTCTCCGTTATATCCCCAAGCCCAAACTGTGCCGTCACGATCAAGAAATATATTATGCGTTTCCCCTGCTTGAATCATTGCCTGCGTCTGAAAAAATTTCATATCTTTCCATGTTTGTTGCGCGTCCGAAGGCAATCCCCGCAACCCGATCCAAATGTCATGCTCGCCCCAATTCGTTCCCAAATTGATTAGAACGTTTGAAGTCGTGCAAGCCGTCCATGTCGCCGCTGAAAAATTTGTATTGTCTACCAACACCGCTACGCTCGAAGGAAGTCCATGGAAAACTGTCAGGTTGCCAACGGCGGTATTGGTTATCCAATTCGGATTTGTGATGAAAAACGTGAAGTCAATGATGTTTGGATCAATGCCATGCTCATAGTCGTATGCAATGGAATGGCCGTCGCCGTCGAAATCTTCGTTTGAATTGGTATGGCTTAAATTTCCAAAATATTTGAGTTCCCACCAATCGGGGATGTTGTTGTCATTCGCGTCACGGATATTGCCGTATTGATCCAGCGCAACGTAATGATACCCGATGTCCACGACGGAATTGGTTTCCTCCACCTGATTGGTCTGCGTGGTGTAATGGTAAAGACCGGTCAGGTTCGCCGTGGTGCTGCCCTTGTTGATGAGGTTGGTCGAAGCCTGATAGTAATTGCCCAGTGAGCCGGTGGCATAGGTGAAATCCGTCAACACAATGTCGCTCGCATTGGTCGGCGTCATCTGCGCCGTGTTTAGATAGGCGTTGTGATCATTGGTCACATCCCAAAAAGATTCATCAATCGTGGTGTTGTCAAACAGGTTATCCCGCCAAACACAAAAAGGTGTATATTGGCGGACTTCGCCGTAGCGGACGAGGTTGTTATAAAACGTGGCGGGACTCCAGCCGTCAAAATTGTCATATACGAAGGTGGCCCGTTCAAAGACGTTGTTGACACATTGATTGGTGTATCCCCCGTCAAATGTTGCGCAGTAAAAAGTTCCTGAGGCAACCCGGCAATCCCTCATGTCCAGTTGCATCGTGTCCCCAAACACATTGCAACCAGATGGAACCAGACGGCCGCCAAAGCCGCCGAGCCCGTTCAATCCCTCGAAATCCGTGAACCGCGCATATAACTCGCTCTGCGCGTCATAGCCATCTATATAAATCAGCGTCGCTGAATCGAGCGCGTATCCGCCCCACCCGATCGATTGTTCCTGCACCGCCTGATAACTACAGATATGGTTGTGAGTTTGGGCTGTCCCTATGATGTTCAGTGTGCTGTTATTGCCGTAAGAACTGTTGTTCCCGAGGTAAAAACCGGGAGCCACCACCCCGTCAGCACTATTAATGTTCGTTCCTTGGAAGGCCGCGACGGCGACTCCGTTGCCGAGGGTCAGCGTGGTGTTATCCCCCACCGTTACATAACTGATGGCGTAATCCAACGGGTCATAGTGATAGCCCAGGTCAGGCGTGTCCGTGTTCCGCTGCACGGTCTGGTTCCAAATGGTCGAAACGGAAATAACAATGTTGGAACAGACAATCGGCGGATAGGTGGTTTTAGTTTGGATGTCGGCCAGCGTTTGGCGACTGATATTGGTCGTGCCGGCATTGCGGTAGGGGCTGCCATCGGCCAGATAATAGCTTCCGCCGCCCACAGTCTGGAAGATGGTGCCGGAGGGATTGATGGCCGTGCAGTTGGTGTTTAACGTCGTGGCGCTGCCCAGGTCGCCCACGATGAGGCAGTTGGTCAGGTTGAGCGTGTCGCAATAGGCGAAGGTGGTGACATTGGCCGTCACCTGCTCGGCGTTCAAAGCGGCTTCAGAGCCACCACCATTAAAGGAGACGGCAACATCGCAACGGTCAAAGAGGACATTATGCAGCGAAATTTCGTCGGCAAAATAATGGCGCTCAATTCCCGTCCCGCAGTCCACAAACTGGCAGTCCGAAATATCCACCCCGTTGACATCAATTATATAAAGGCCGCAACCAGCATGATTGAATCGAACATTATGTATTGGCCGGCCGAAGTAGGTGCCATCATCACAAAGATAGCTGCCGGATTGAACCGGCGTGCCCGTGCTGCCCTCAATGGATTCACCCACCGTATCATCATCCATTGAGGTCAAAATCACCGGACGATAGGCGCTGGACTCGAAAGTGTAGCCGCCTAATGTATAAATTCCATAGGTGTTCGCCTCGGAAAATTTCACCACCGTGCCACCCTCGAATACTGGAAATGATATGCCAATATCCGCAACAAGATAAGTGGTGTCTCCATGAAATATACCGTCATCCGGCCCGCTACTGTATGCATCAAACTCCACATAATCCAGCACGACGCCCGGCTTCTGCTTGAAGTCCGCTTTGGCCAGTTGCATCGTGTTGGTGCCGGCTTGAACCAATCGCACCGGCGTCAGCAACCGAGTGGCCGATGCCTTGTGCAATAGCGAACTGGCAGAACTCACCGTCGCGCTGGCACTGACCGGCAACGCCTCCAACTGCGCGGCGATGCGTTGCACCGGCAGTTCCTCGATCAAGAATGTCCGTCCCTGCAAATGCACCCAGCTTTTATAGACCGGAACCTTGCCCGCTGGCGTTGCGTTGCCAAACGAGAACGCCTTGCCTTGCACCATCTTCATTTTTCCAAATGCCAGCGTCGTGTCCGCCAAGCCGTCCTGTTTGTTCATCGGCCCCTTGGTTGCCACAGGCTCCGCCGCGCCAAAGAACTCCGTTAAAACTTGAAGCCGCGCAGTGTCAGGGTTAAGTCCCAAAGATTGCGGCGTGGGCGGCTGTTCGCGTAAAACAATGTCCTGCTCAAACCCGCCCTTCCGGTAGGTATACAGCAGGTCTGCATCTACGCCGCCAAACGCATTGGGATAGCTCACTTGGTTGGAGCCGGCCAATACTCCGGTTGAATTGGTCAGCACTGCTATCAGCACGGTCTTTGTCCCGTCATCGTAGCTCAAACCCAAGGGTCGGCTCTTCATGCGCCGTCCATCCGGCGTCACCACTTCGATCTGCCCGTTGTAGATGTCGCCGGGGAAATAGGCCTGATGCTGCCCGTGTGTCGCCGCCGCCGTGCCGTCTGGAAGAATGTCTATCTCTTCCTTGGATTCCACCCACTGGCCGTTCTTCAAATAATTCAACCCACTCGCCAGTTCCGTGTAGCTGTGTTTCTTGGGAATGATTGTGCCGTCAGGAGCTTTTTCGTAAATGGTCCGTTCCCAAACGTTCTGGCTGGCGTCACGCTTGATGACTTGGTAGTGCGTCGGCTGCGGCAGGGGTTTGTCAGGTGGCGATATGGCACCGGTTTGCGCGTGAAGAGTGAAAGAAAGCGCGAAGATAAAAATCCCGCCCGAAAAAGCCGCCATCCATTTTTCCATAAAGTTATATGGGTCAATCCTGAATCCGTAAAGAGAATATATATATCAAAAAATAATGCAAGAGAAAAAGTTGGATCTGTAGATTCCAGTCCATTTGAAGAGATTTTGTTCTTTGATGGTTCGTATCTTCAAATCTCAAATATCGCCGAATCCTCGGTGAAACTATTCGCAAATTCCGCAATAAAGCTGGCTTGACTCAAGAGAAATTGGCCGAGAGATCTGATTTGCATCATAATTTCATTGGCGAAGTTGAGCGCGGGAATATGGAAATTTCACTTGCCTCAATGCTTAAAATCGCCAGAGCCCTGAAAGTCCGTGTTCGCGATCTTGTGGCGGAGATTTGATTTTCACCTGTCCAAAAATGATTCAAAATTTGTCCCGACTGTCTCAATTTGCGTTCAAGTGGCGGGTTCTGATCATTTTTGCTCCTGTCTCGTTCCATGAGACGGGAGCTTTATTCAATAAGACAGGAGCTTCATGGTCTGACAAGAGAGCTTTGTTCAATGAGACGGGAGCTTTAGCATCCGACAGGGGAACTTTATTGAAGGAAGCGGGGGTTTTGTTCAATAAGACAGGAGATTCAACGTCTGACAGGGGAACTTGGTTGGATGAGACGGGAACTTTATTCAACGAAGCGGGAACTTCAACGGCAATTGAAGGTGTTCGGGTTGGCATGATTAAAGCTAATCCGTTTTCCGGTTGAGGGATTCGGGAATTCGGGGCCGGGGCAGGCTTCGACGGGTTCTTCATAAGAAATCAAAAAAAGGGAAAGGGAAAAGTTATGCCGATATATCATGTATCGCTATCGTTCGCCCAATTGCCGGATGCGCAATTGGACGAGTTCACAGGCGCGGTCGTTGCCAGTCTCACAGGCAATGCCGCATATCCAACACCGGCCGTCAGCATTGCGGATTTGTCCGCGGCGCAAACGGCGTTTGAAGCCGCCATGACTGCAATGGCTCAAGGCGGCATGCAGGCAACGGCAGCAAAAAATGATGCGCGCGCAAAATTGGTCGCGTTGTTGCGTCAGGAAGCCAACTACGTTCAACTCACCGGCAAAAATGATTTGCCGACGTTGCTCTCGTCTGGCTTTCAAGCCAGCAGCACGAACAACACGCAATCGCCATTGGACACACCGGGCATTCTCGGTTTGGACAATGGAATGAGCACGCAATTGGTCGCGCGGGTGCAGGGAGTGATCAATGCAAAAGCATACGAAGCGCAAGTCAAAAATGGCGGCGGCTGGACACCGGCCGGCGTCTTCACGCAATCGCGCCGGATGGTGCTCGCGGGTTTGACGCCGGGTCAAATCTATGCCGTGCAAGTGCGGGCCGTCGGCGGCAGCACGGGTTATTCCGATTGGAGCGATCCTGTTTCACACATGGCGATGTGAGCGCTTGCGCACGGCCACAAGTGCGAATGACTGTCGGGCAGGGAATTGAAGGCAGGGCAATCGAAACAGTCGTCGCGCAGTCAAAGCCGGAATGAGAAATCATTCCGGTCTTTTATTTTCAGGCAACATCGAACCATCTGTTGTCACAGAAACGTTACACAAGCTTTCTGGAAATGTTGCGTGGCGCTGATAATCTCTTCGCGAATTC
>DASQOZ010000094.1:0-30793 GCA_035644195.1 Candidatus Methylomirabilota bacterium
CCGCCCGCGACCATCGGCCCGCACTTTGTCCGGCGGAAGAACCGCCGCCACAATGTCCCATTGTTCTTTGGTCAATTCCATCCATAACCACCTACACATCAATGGCAAAAATCACAAGCCCTATTTATGAGATGCGCTCTACTAACAAATCGCAGATTTCTTTGCCATGTCCGCCTGCTTTGGGTTTTCCTTGATCTCGATAAACTCCCGGATAACTCCAGAGCGACAGAAAATTCTTTTCGCAAAGTTTGCCTAAATATTTTTCGGCATCCGTAACGCCAGAACCTTTTTCAATCGGATTGTAATTTAGCTTTTGTTCTTCAGATTGGTGCGGGTCATTTTCCATGACGCGCTGAAAATTTCAGCGATTCTGTCGTTAGTTTTTATTTCGCAATCATCCCGCTTTGGCGCGCGTAATTGAACAGGCCGCCGGCGTCCACGACGGGGCGGACGTCGCCGAGCGGTTTGAACTTGATGACTTTGCCGGTCGCCTTGACGGTGACGGTGGCGGCGTCGAGGTCAACAGTCACGACGTCGCCGGTCTTCAGGGTGTCGCAGAGGCGTTCGGTGATTTCGCACGGATAGAGTTCGCCGGTGGCGACGGAGTTGCGGAAGAAAATGCGCGCGAAACTTTCCGCGAGAACAATTTTGCATCCCGCCGAGCCAAGCGCGATGGGTGCGTGTTCGCGTGAACTGCCGCATCCGAAATTTTTTCCGCCGACGACAATCGGATATTCGCTGTCGAGCTGGCCTTCTTTGACGTAGCGCGTTGCATAAAGCGATTTGGGCAAACCATCGAGCGCGAAGCTGCCGAGCTTTTCGTATTCGTCGGGAATCGTCGGGACGAGCGCGAGATGTTGCGCGGAAATGATCTGGTCGGTGTCAATGTTGTCGCGCACGACATAAACCGGGCCGGTGAAAACTGATTTTGTCATGCAAATAATTTAGACGGGATTTACAGAATTTACAGAATTAAATTTCGGCTCGCGAGGACGTTCGCCCCACCAATTTAGATTTCAATCGGTGGTTTCGCTGGCTGCGATTGCAAATTTTTTTGCTGCCGCTTGCGTAAAATAATTACCGCAGCAACACAAGCCGTCCATGTCGGCAATTCGTCGGCGAGCGGAATAAATTCCAAAATGAATGTCGGCAACAGCAGCCAATGAAATCCTATCAGCCAATTCGTCAATATCATCGCGATGACATCAATGATTTGGTCGCCAAAGAACCAGCCGAGCGGCGAGAGCAAAAATTGCAAACCGTCGGCGGCGATTGCGACGACGATTGCCAGAATGATTCGCGTTCGCGTCAATTTTACGAGGCGCGGACGGCGATTGAATGTTTTCGGCGGTTCCATTTGCAGTGAACATTCAAACCAATCGGCTTGCCCGAACCAAGCATGTTTCTTAAATTGCGCCGTGCTCGACATCAAATTGATCCGTGAAAAGCCCGATTTTGTTCGTCAACGGCTCGCCACGCGCGGGGCAGGGGATGAAGCAAAGATTGATGAATTGATTAAATTCGATGATCAGCGGAGAAAAATTCTCGCGGAAGTGGAAACGCTCAAGGCCACGCGCAATCGCGTCTCAAAAGAAATCGGCGCGTTGATGGGGCAAAAAAAAATTGCCGAGGCCGATGCGAAAAAAGCCGAGACGAAAGATTTGGGAGACAAAATTTCTGCTCTCGACAAGCAGGCGACTGAAGTTGAAACAACACGCGATGCGCTAATGTTGCAATTGCCAAATCTGCCGCATGAATCGGTGAAGGTTGGAAAATCTGCTGAAGACAATCCGGTTGTTCGAACTCATGGCGAGAAAATAAATTTTACATTCAAACCAAAATCGCACGTCGAACTTTGCGAATCGCTCAAGCTTGTGGATTTTGCGCGCGCTGCAAAATTATCGGGCAGTGGATTTTTGCTCTACACCAATTGGGGCGCGCGGCTCGAACGCGCATTGATTCAGTTTTTACTGGATTTGCACATCAGCGAGCATGGTTATACGGAAGTTTCGCCGCCGCTCATGGTCGGGTCGCAATGTCTCGAAGGCGTCGGGCAATTTCCGAAATTCAAAGACCAGTATTACGGCGTGGCCGAAGGCGATGACAAAGAAAAGCTCGGCAAACTTTATTTGATCCCGACTGCTGAAACTCCGGTGGCAAACATCCATCGCGAAGAAATTTTGAGCGAGAAACAATTGCCGATAAAATACTGCGCCTACACGCCATGTTTTCGCGGTGAAGCGGGCGCGGCGGGCGTCGGCACGCGCGGCATGATTCGCGTGCATCAATTCGACAAAGTTGAATTGATCAAAATTGTGAAGCCGGAAAATGGTTACGACGAATTGGAGAAGATGGTCTCCAACGCGGAAAAAGTTTTGCAACTGCTCGGCCTGCATTATCGCGTGCTGCTGCTTTGCACGGGCGACATGGGTTTCGGCAGTGCGAAGACTTATGACATCGAGGTTTGGTCGCCGGGGCAGGGGAACTATCTCGAAGTTTCAAGCTGCTCGAATTGCGAGGATTTCCAGTCGCGCCGGATGAATCTGCGTTTCAAATCCGAGAACGGCGAAAATAAATTTCCGCACATCCTCAACGGCAGCGGCACGGCGCTAGCACGGTTGTTCGTCGCGTTGATTGAAACGCATCAGCAGGCGGACGGCAGCGTTTCAATTCCAATTCCACTCCAGCCGTATTTGAAGGCAGAGCGCATCGTTGCGTAATACGATGAAAATTTTGCTCGCCAGCAGCGAAGTTCATCCGTTCTCCAAAAGCGGCGGGCTGGCGGACATGGTCGCCGCGCTCGGCAAAGCATTGGCGCGTGCCGGCCATGAAGCGAGAATCGTGACGCCGTTGTATCGTGGCATCCGCGAAAAATTTCCAGAAATCAAACGCGAAGACTGGCAATTCGATTTGCCATTGGGCGCGACGCGCGTGCAAGCGGGATTATTTTCACTGGAAGTCGAAAAAAATCTGACGGTCTATTTTGTTGACCAGCCGGAATTCTTCGATCGCGCTGGTTACTATTTGGAAAACGAGGTCAGTTATTCCGACAACGCCGGGAGATTTATTTTTTTCTCAAAATGCGTGACGCATTTGGCGCGATATTTACCGTGGCAACCCGATGTTGTTCACGTTCACGATTGGCAAATTGGTTTAGTGCCGGCGCTAATTTTGAACCAGCAGAAAAATGAAGGGTGGGGGAATCCGCCGCCGACTTGCCTGACGATTCACAATCTGGCATACCAAGGAACTTTTCCCGCAAACGCCTTTGCACTGACCAACTTGCCGCCGGATTTTTTCACCATCGAACGCATGGAATTTTTCGGACAATTGAATTGTCTCAAGGCGGGAATCGTTTTTGCGGATGCCATCACGACAGTCAGCCCGCGTTATGCGCGTGAAATCATGACGGAAGAATACGGCTGCGCATTAGACGATATTTTGCGCAAGCGCAAAGATCGTTTTCAGGGAATTCTCAATGGCGTGGATTATGAAGAATGGAATCCGGCGAAAGATTCATTTTTGAAAAAACCTTATTCTGTCGCGCGCCTCGCTGGAAAAACCGTCAACAAACTGGCGTTGCAGAAGGAAGTCGGATTGCCGGAAAACAAAAACGTTCCGCTGTTTGGAACTATTTCTCGGCTGGCGGAACAAAAGGGCGTGGACATCCAACTCGGCGCGCTTGAAGAAATGTTGAGCGCGGACATCCAGTTCGTTTTGCTCGGCAGCGGTTCGGCGGCTTATGAACGCGGTTATCACGAACTCGCGCGGCGTTTTCTAAACAAAGCCGCCGTGCGGGTCGGTTACAACGAGGGACTGTCGCATCGGATCGAAGCCGGCTCCGATTTTTATCTGATGCCGTCGCGATTCGAACCCAGCGGCTTGAATCAAATGTATAGTTTGCGTTACGGCGCGATTCCCATCGTTCGCGCCACCGGCGGATTGGATGACAGCGTGATTGATTTGACGGAAGACGCGGTGCGCGCGAATGGAATTAAGTTTCACGAATACTCCAATCGCGCGCTGGCCAAAGCCATCCGCAAAGCTCTGGCCATTTATCAACAGCCGGAGCTGTTGCGTCGTTACCGACAAAACGGCATGAAGGCAGATTTCTCGTGGGAACGAACTGTCGGTGACTATCTGAAAGTTTATGAAGCGGCAAAAACGTCAGCGCCGCGCCAGACTTTCACGCTGGACAAGATTTGAAAACCGCGTCGCGCGCTCGGCCACGGTCTTGGTGGGGTGGTCGGCTTGCCACGGCGCATTCCAAAGGACGTAAAATTCAAAATCTGTCGCCGGTCGTCCATGAACTTTTTCAAAACGATTCAAACGCGTTTGCATGATCCCTTGGGCGGCTGCCAGCGCTTCCTGGCCATTTCGTGGATTTCCGCCGGGCCAAAGCTTGGGCAAAATTTGATAGCGCGATACTTCGCCACGCTGGCCGACGGCATGGTCGTTATCGCCGCTTTCCAACATGGACAAGGCAGACCAACGATCCATGCCAAACGCGCTGCAAGCCACGCTTAAACCAATCAAAACACAAACGAGTCTTATCTTCATTGTGCGATAATAAACACGTTGTCTTGATTCGAGTCAATACGGTCTTTACCTATACTAAATATAACATACATTGTGCGACTATAATTATGACAGGCAAGCATGATTATGATCGTCGGAAACCATTGAATTTCAATGTGATTCGCCGAATCAATGTTCTTGGCACCAATCGAATCAGAAAAACTAAAAACTGATTCTGAATGCCAGAAACGCAGACTGTTTTACCATCTCGAAGCGCTTTGTGGCCGTCATGGGCGACTTTTTGGACAGATGTCCGCGAAACCCGAATCAGCCGCACATTCTTGCTCCCTGCCACCGTGCCGAAGTTCGTCGGCGTCGGTCCTGGGCAAAGCACGGTCACTGTGACGCCGCTTCCTTTGAGTTCGGCAGCCAGCGCCTCGGAAAACGACTGCACGAAAGCCTTGGTCGCATAATAGACTGCCATTCCCGGTCCGGGAACAAATCCAGCCACCGAACCTACATTGAGGATGCTACCGCGACGTCGCTGAACCATTTCGGGCAAAAACAATCGTGTCAGTTCGGTCAATGCGGTGACATTTACATGAATCATTTCGATTTGTCGCTCCAACGGCAATTGCTCAAACGCTCCGATTGCGCCGAAGCCGGCGTTGTTGACCAAAACATCCACGGAAATGTTTTGCGCGCGTAGTTTTTCAAAAATTTTCTTCGGCGTTTCAGGCAAGGACAAATCCGCAGTCAGGACAACGGCTTCAATTTTATTTTTGCGACGCAATTCTTCCGCGAGCTTTTCGAGCGCTTCGGTGTTTCGCGCGACTAAAATCAAGCGGTTGCCATCAGCGGCAAAACATTTTGCCAATTCCAATCCGATTCCCGACGACGCGCCGGTGATCAAGACCGTTTCGCTTGCGCTCATTTGAATTATGGGTTGCTCAAGCCGAAGCGTGAAGTCAGCGGCCAATAGACGAAGAACGATTTGCCGATGATGGCCGATTCAGGAAAATCGCCCCAATATCGCGAATCCAAACTGTTCATCGTGTTGTCGCCCATGACCATGACGTGGCCGGCGGGAATCTGATAAGTCGCCGAGCCGTCTGGAAAAAATGGCATTTGTGGTTGATTCATGTGGCCGGAATAATGGCTTTCTTGCGGCGGCGATTTGGGATCAAACGAATAAAGATTTTCAAAATGCGGCGTGGATGAATCAAGCCTCTTACCGTCAATCACCAGATGCCGGTCATCGCCGACTTGAATTTTCTCGCCGCCCAAACCAACGAGCCGTTTGATGTAAAATTCATCCGGCGGAATGTTCCAATACGGCGGATTTTCCCGTCGGTCGGCGGGAATGCCTTTGGTTTCAAACACCACAATGTCGCCTCGCTCTGGTTTGCGAAAATTGTAAGTCAACCTGTCCACGAACAAATGGTCGCCCGCGCTGACTTCCATTTTCACCACCTCATCGCCTTTATGGTAAATATGCCCCGCTTCAAGTCCGGCGCGCATCTGCAATGGCGCTTCGCCATAATCGGGCGGAAACCAAATTGTTTGCGCGACGCCACCGATTACGATCGTTTGTTTGATGTTGAAAATCAAAAGTTTCACCGGAGGCTCGACCTTTTGTAATTCACCATCGCTTTGGGCAACGACGTGAACATAAGAAATTCCTTCAAACCATTCTTTGATCCGTTCGATACCGGTGGGAATCTGAAAATTTTTGTCGTCGAGCAAGTTTTTTGAAGTCACGCCGTAAAGCGTCGGCTGCATCGAGCCGGTGGGAATTTTGAACGGCTGCAAAAAAAATGTGCGGATGCCCATCGCCACCGCCAGCGCGACCAGCAACACTTCTACATTTTCGCGCCACAGCGGATTCGGATACGGCTTGAGCCATTTGTTCGCCGCAAATTCAAGCTCTTCGGCTTTGATGCGGATTTTCCCCGTGTTCGCCTTTTGGGAAATGGCTTCGTTCAGTTCAGCGATTTTTGCCAGCACCGCGCCGATGGCTTCCGGCTTGAGCAGATCGCGCTGCGCGTTGAGCGACCGTTGGACGTGTTTGCGCATCGCGACGGCTTCGCGAACGGCTTTGGAAAATAACCAATGAATCATAAATGAATTGTCTAACGGTAAATCTCCTTGCGGTCGCCGATGGCTAAAATCAACACCACCAAAACCGCGTCATGGATTTCGTAAATGATACGGTGGTCTCCGACGCGAAAGCGATAACGGTTATCGAAGCCGGACATCTTTTCCACGCCCATTCGTCTTGGATTTTCGGCCAGTTTATTGAAAGCGTCGTCCAATCGTTGTTGCAATCGAGCGTCCCGGATTTTCCGCAGCGTTTTTTCCACCGACGGACGGATTTCCAGTTGATAGCGGCTCATGCCCAGCCCAATCGCTTGCGGGCTTCACTCCACGGAATATTTTCGCCCGGTTCTTCAAGCGCGCGATTCGCAGCCTCGTTGTCACGACAATTTTCTTCGCGGTGCAATTGTTCATCTACAAAACGATAAACCTTTCGCCGCTGAACTTGCGGCAGCTTTTTTATTTCCGAAATGATTTGAACGGTGCTCACAAATTGAATTTAACGAAGGCTATGGAAATTTCCAGCATAATTATTTGCGTTCATTTGTTTGGGGTCGGAAGAAATAACAGCGCCACGCCGCCCACAAAGCACATCAGGCCGATTGGCCCAAGTCTCACCCACGGGATTGCTCCGACCGGACGGCCCATGGAGGCAAACGCCGCGACAATTGAAACCATACCGACCAGAAGCAGCAACGTTCCGAATACCAGATACAATTTATTCTTGGTGAATTTCATGTCGCGGATTTGAACAATTTATTTTGCAGCAAAATATCCGCAATGCGTGCGAATGAAAGAAAATTCCCCCTGCCCTGCCCTGCGATTGAAATCGTTCCCAAAATAAACTTGACGCGCGCGTGCCAGTCCTTCAAAGATTCATCTCAACCTTTATGGCGGGATTCGTAACAATCAGAGTTTCACCCGAAAACAACGCGCAACCGCGCAACAGTGCAGGAAATCCTTTTGCCGTAAATCAGCCTTCTCCCGTCGCCGGCCAGACCTGTGCGGCCATTTTCCAAGTCCGCGAAATCATTCCACAAACCTGTGCCGTCACCGCGCAAGCCTGCCGGATGACCGCCCGCGCCTGTGCGACGACCGCACAGACCTGCCGGGTCATTTTCCAATCCTGTGCCGCCATTCCACAGGCCTGTTGGACCGTTGCACAAGGCTGTCGGACGGTTCCGCAGGCGTGTGGAATCATCCAACACGCCCATTCGACTGTCGCAAGCCGCTCAAAATCAGTTTCTTGGGAGGAAACAGTCAAAAATCATCACTTTTAACCAACCAGCTCAAAACTCCTGAAATTATGCCCAAATCATATTACCTCCCCTCCGACGATGCCGGTCGCCTGACATGGCTCAACAACTTTTCCGCCAAGCTGCCCGTCTATTCCGCCCCGCTGGGACTTTTGGCGGCGGACACGGCGTCCGTGCAAGCTGATGCGGCGTTCTTCAATTATGCGTTTGGCGCGCAGCAGCAGATCGCCGCCTACGCGCAGCAATGGACGGCCTACAAGAATGCCGCCCGCGACGGCTCCGGCCCAAGCCTCGGCGCAGCTCCCGCCGCTCCAGCGCTTGGCGTTGCTCCCACGGCGGTTGCGCCCGGCATCATTGGCCGCGTCAAGGCGCTCGTCGCCCGCATCAAAGTCGCGCCCGGCTACACCGATTCCATCGGACAAGCTTTGCAGATCATCGGCGCAGACCAGACCGTGGACGTGAACTCCATGAAACCCGTCCTCACGGCGGAACTGGACGCCGGAGCCGTCAATCTGGGCTGGATGAAGCAAGGCATGGATGGAATCGAGTTTCAAGTGGATCGCGGCGCAGGATTTGTGTTTCTGGCGATTGACACCATTCCGAATTACACCGACACCGCCGCCATGCCCGCCGCCGGACAATCCGCGCTCTGGAAATACAAGGCCATTTACATCCAAGCCGACCAGCGCGTCGGCCAATGGAGCGATGTCGTCAGCATTCCGGTGGCGGGGTAAAAATAATCAGTTAAGTCAGTAGTAGCGTGCCAGGAATTTCACGCCTTCAACACTTCAATGAACGCTTCCTGCGGGATATTCACGTTGCCGTTTGCGCGGCGTTCGCCCTTGTCAAAATTCATTTCGTGAGCCAGACAATGCTTGTCGTTCAGGTTTCCGCTGTGTTACATTGCCGCCATGAGTGCGAATGATTTGATCACGGTTGATTCGGATATTCTGGGCGGCACGCCGGTTTTCAAAGGCACTCGCGTGCCTGTCAAAACGCTGTTCGATTATCTCGAAGACAATTATTCCCTTGACGAATTTCTGGAATGTTTCCCTTCCGTGACGCGCGAAATGGCCTGCCAGGTTTTGGAGCGCTCGGAATCGGCGCTGCTTGAGCCGGTCGCGGCATGAAAATCCTGCTGGACGAGTGCGTGCCGTGGCCGATGCACCGGTTGCTCGCCGGCCATGAATGCCGGACGGCGCAGCAACAAGGCTGGGGTGGAATCAAAAACGGCCGGCTGCTTCAACTGGCGGAAGGCGAATTCAATCTGTTCATCACTTCGGATCAAAATCTGCGCTACCAGCAAAATCTTTCCGGTCGCGGCATTGCGATTCTGGAACTTTCCACGAATAAACTTCATCGCATCGAAGCTGCTGCGGTTTTGATTCAGGCGACAATCGCTGCGATCAAAGCGGGAGAATTTCGCCAGCTTGAAATTCCGTGATGTCTGGATGGATTTGTCTCAAGCCTTCAACACTTCAATAAACGCCTGCTGCGGGATGTTCACGTTGCCGTTTGCGCGGCGTTCGCCCTTGTCAAAATTCATTTCGTGAGCCAGACTTGCACCATGACGAAAGAGTTCGTTTTTCAAGTCGAACGGGACGACGACGTGCTCGTCGCGACCTGTCACGAGCCGGAAATGGCGACGCAGGGCGAAAGCCTCGACGAATTGATTGCGATGATTCGTGATTTGGTCCAGTGCCGGTTTGATGAAAATGACGGGCGCCTGCATTGGCCAATCCGCCTTCATTTCGTTGACGATCCAGTTTTATCACTTCAGCCCGCGTGAAACTGCCGCGCGACCTTTCCGGCGATGAAGTTTGCCGCGCATTGAAACGGCTGGGATTTGAATTTCTCCGCCAAACCGGTTCGCATCGGCATTACGTCAAAGGTTCGCTTCATCCTTGCGTGCCGATGCACCGCGAAATCAAACCGAAAACTTTGCAGTCCATTTTGAAGCAGGCGGAAATTTCCGTCGAAGAGCTGATGGAAAATCTGTAAAAAATTTTACGCTTTGAGAACTTCAATAAACGCCTCCTGCGGGATGTTCACGTTGCCGCAGCAAGCCGTGTCGCCCACAGCGCAATCAGCGGTTGCCAATCCAATTTGTCTGCCGCGCGCAATGCTTGGAGATATTTTGCACGACTCGCTTCTTCCGTCGGCGCGAGTTCGACGTTGGGCAAATCAAGCCGGCGCAGCAATTCTGTCAAAAAGAGGCGCGTCACCCGCCCGTTAATTCGAGAAGCAACGGATTGTTTTCGCCGTCCAATGCGGTGAATCGCGCGTTCAAATCGCCAAAGTAATCGCGCATCCGCTGCGACACTTGATAAGGCGGCGGCGGATGATGTTCGCCAACGCGAACGTCGGCATCGCGGAATTTGCCCGCCCAATCCGGCGTGAGATCGCCGCTAATGCCGCGATGAAAATCCAGCAGCAGGGATTCGTCCAGCGGGCGATTCGCGAAAAGTGCGTCTTCGATGTCCTGCTGGATTTTGAGCACACGCTCGCCGAGCAACGGCGCGAGTTGCGAATAGGACAGAAGGCCGCGCGTGGTTTCTACGAAGCGCGTGGCGTGCGGCGGTTGTGTAGAGTCTTGAGCCATTCTAAATTCACCGGCTCGCCTTCAAACGCCATGCTGTCGGCGACCTGACGCGGCGCGTCCGCCCAACGACGGGCTTTGCGCTGCGCAGGTTTTAATTTTCGCCAGCGCGAAATGTTTTTCTGCCAAGTCATGGTTGCAATTTACAGGAAGCGCAGCGTTTTGAAAAGGATTCAAATTCGCGTCTCAAGCCTTCAGCACTTCAATGAACGCCTCCTGCGGGATGTTCACGTTGCCGATGGATTTCATGCGCTTTTTGCCTTCTTTCTGCTTCTCAAGCAATTTGCGTTTGCGTGAGACGTCGCCGCCGTAACATTTCGCCGTCACGTCTTTGCGGAATGCGCTTAATCCAACTGTAATTCTCTTTTTACCTGCGCCCAAGGAATGCGCGGCTTATTGGCATTGGCACGTTTGACGCGCTCAATTGTCCGGGCGTCTTCGATGTCTTCGACAGTCCGGCTCATTTGACGCAGCAATGTTTTGGCTTGAGTCAATTGCTTGTCAAGCTGCGTCCAATTGCCCGGCGGCTTGGCGGATGTCAAAATGGCGTTACTCATAAATGTCTTTTCTGTCGCCGACATCATACACCACGATGCAAGCGCCTTCCAATTCAAACAGCACACGATAGTTTCCAGCGCGCAGGCGATATTTGTTTTTGAATCCTTTCAACTTTTTGATGTCGCCGGCCAGGTCGTGCTGCGCCCGATCCAATTTTATGCCAATTAAACGGCGCGCGTCCTTCGGCAAAGCGCGAAGCTGTTCCAACACAGGCGCCACAAAATCAATTTCATAGTGCATAATGGAATTGGCTACGCCTTCAACACTTCAATGAACGCCTCTTGCGGAATGTTCACGTTGCCGATGGATTTCATGCGCTTCTTGCCTTCTTTTTGTTTCTCCAGCAACTTGCGTTTGCGCGAGACGTCGCCGCCGTAGCATTTCGCCGTCACGTCTTTGCGGAACGCGCTGATGACTTCGGACGCGACAATTTTTCCGCCGATGGCTGCCTGAATTTTCACCTGGAACTGCTGGCGCGGGATGACTTCCTTCAATTTTTCCGCCAGAGTGCGTCCCCTGCCCTCCGCCTTTGTGCGGTGGACGATGCACGAAAACGCGTCCATCGGCTCGGTGTTGACGAGCATGTCGAGCTTCACCATGTCGCTCGCCATGTAATCCGCCGGCTCATAATCCATCGAGCCGAAACCGCGCGTGATGCTTTTGATGCGGTCGTGAAAATCAATCAGGATTTCGTTCAGCGGAATCAAACTCGTCAGCATCACGCGCTTCGCGTCGAGCGTTTCGGTGTGGTCAACCGCGCCGCGCTTCTCGGAAATCAACGCCATCATGTCGCCGATGTTTTCGTTCGGGCAGATTACGAACGCCTTCACCATCGGCTCCTCGATTTTTTCGATGAACGTCACGTCGGGCATGAACGCCGGGTTGTCCACCTGCTTGCGCGTGCCGTCCGAAAGCGTCACATGATAGACCACGCTCGGATATGTCGCGATAATGTCCATGTCGTATTCGCGGCGCAAACGTTCCTGCACAATTTCCAGATGCAACAATCCGAGAAAGCCGCAGCGAAAACCAAAGCCGAGCGCGACGGATGTTTCCGAGGAATAAACGAACGCGGAATCGTTCAGCTTCAATTTCGCCATTGAAGATTTCAACTGCTCGTAGTCCGCCGTGTTGATCGGATAAATCCCGCTGAACACCATCGGATGAATTTCCTTGAAACCCGGCAGCACCGGCGACGGATTTCGAGCGTCGGTGATTGTGTCGCCCATTTTCACTTCCGCCGCGCTCTTGATGTTCGCCGTGAAATAACCCGTCTCGCCGACTTCGAGTTTCTCGCGCGTGTAAGGTTTTGGATTGAAGCTGCCGACTTCCTTCACCTCGACGGTTTTGCCGTAGTGCAACAGCTTCACCATTTGACCGGCCTTCAATCCGCCGTTGAAAACGCGGACGTGTGTGACGACGCCTTTGTAAGTGTCGAAATAAGAATCAAAACCCAGCGCCTGCAAACTCGATTCGCCCGTCGGCTTCGGTGGCGGAATGCGCGCGACAATCGCCTCAAGAATGTCCTCGATGCCGATGCCTTCCTTCGCGCTGCACGGGATAGCCAGTTCCGCCGGAATCGCCAGCACATCTTCCAACTGCCGTTTCGCCTGCGGCACGTCCGCGTGGCCGAGGTCAATCTTGTTGATGACAGGAATGATTTCGAGATTCAACTTCGCCGCGAGATGATAATTCGCGACCGTCTGCGCCTCGACGCCTTGCGCCGCGTCAATCACGAGCAACGCGCCTTCGCACGCGCTCAAACTGCGCGAAACTTCATACGCAAAGTCAACATGGCCGGGCGTGTCAATCAGGTTCAGCTCGTAAGTCTCGCCGTTCTTTGCCGTGTAAAGCATCGTGACCGGATGCGCCTTGATGGTGATGCCGCGTTCGCGTTCCAAATCCATCGCGTCGAGCAACTGCTCCGACATATCGCGCGTGGCAATCGTGCCGGTGCGATGCAGGAGCCGGTCTGAAAGCGTCGTCTTGCCGTGATCAATGTGGGCAATGATGCTGAAATTGCGTATGTGTGCGGCGTCCATCTTGTAAATATCGAATGGCGAATTTCAAATTGCGAATTCGAGCGCAGCAGGATAACCGGAAAACGATTGAAGAAAAGGAAATTTGCCTACTAAACCAAAACAGCTTTGTTCGCTTTCAGATATTTCTCGATGGTCTTGATACCGTTGCAGGAATTGGAGACACGGACGGCGTTGGGCTTGCCGAGTTTGTAATGCACGAGGAGTTTGCCGACCATTCCCACCTGAAGATTTGCTTCCGCCATGCGCCAAACTTGACCGGCTTCGAGTGGTTTTTGGACAACGCGGCGAGGTGACTTAATTTTTATCATGTTTAATCCTGCGCCTCATCTTTGGATTAAACCAGTTAAATCGCAGCGCCATTATTCATCCGACAGGCGCTCCGGCCATCTGCCAATGTTTGATCGCATCAATCGGATGAATCAGCATGATGACGTTGAGCGTAAGATTATCGCGAACCCAAATCGCGCAGCCGACTTCCATCGCGATGACGGCCACGATGCCCGCCCACGGCTTCACACGCCACGCAAAAAGAAAACCCAGCGTCATCATCAAAATATCGCTCAAAGAATTGAACACGCTGTCGCCGACGTAACCGAGCGAGATGGTCGCCTCGCGGTAGCGATTGATGATGAGCGGAGAATTTTCGAGAATTTCCCAACCTGCTTCGATTGCGAGCGCGATCAATAATCGGTGGCGAACCGGCAGCTTGCGTGCGACGAGCCACAGACCCGCATAAAACAAAATCCCGTGAACGATGTGCGAAAATGAATACGGGTCGGCAAAGCGCTGCGAATTTTCGCTGCTCCAGATGTTGCTTTCCCACAAACCGAATTTGCCGTCCGGCCCCCGGAAAGAACGCCCCATCAACAATTCAATGGCGGCGGTCAACGCGAGGATCGAAATGAAAACGCCGACAATCCACTTGTAACGTTTCAAAAAATGTGAGATGCCATTCACGCTCTGTGAACGCAGTGTTTATGCCCGAACCAAAACAGCCTTGTTCTTTTTCAGAAATTTCTCAATGGTGCTGATGCCGCCGACGGAATTGGGAACTCTCACGGCGTTGGGCTTGGCGAGCTTATAATGCACGAGCAGTTTGCCGACGGATTCCACTTTAAGATTTAATTCCGCCATGCGCCAAAGCTGGCCGTCTTCCAGCGGTTTCATCGGTCGGCGCACAGGCTTGGTTTTGCTCATGGACAACAGTGTGTGCGGTGACGCGGCATTAAACCAGTTAAATCGTGCGTCAATCTCGCGGATGAAAATGCGATTCCCGCTTGAGCTGTTCCCACAATTTTTTCTCCGCGTCGGAAATTTTTGACGGCACGACGATTTTTGTGACGACAATCAAATCGCCCGATGGCGGCAGGCCGCGTCCGCGCACGCGAAGTTTCTGGCCGCTTTGCGTTCCGGCGGGAATCTTGATGTTCACCCGACCAGTCAACATGGGAACGGAAATTTCCGCGCCCAGCGCGGCTTCCCACGGCGCGAGTTCGGCTTCGTAAATCAAATTGTGTTCCTCCACGTCAAAATCGGGATGCTTCGCAATCCGCACGCGCAAATATAAATCCCCTGCCCCGCCACCGCCCGAACCGTGTTCGCCGCGCCCGGAGAGCCGCAATCGCTGTCCTTCGGTGACGCCGGCAGGAATTTTGACCTGATGTGTTTCTGTGCGCGAGCCGTGCAGCACGCTGACGGAACGGATCGAACCGCGTGCGGCTTCTTCGAGTGCGACCATGATGTCGCCTTCCACATCGCGCCCGCGTTCGGCAAGTTCTTGTCCTTCAAAATTTGCCGCGCGGCCAAAACCGCCGCGTCTTCCCGTGGAACCAAAAATCTGCTCAAAGAAATCGCTGAAGCCGGTCCCGCCAAAATGAAATTCAAAATCCTCCTGCCCTGCCCCGCGCTGTCTGCGAAATGGTTGGCCGCCGAAATTTTCGTAACCGGGCGGCGGACGAAATTCCGCGCCTTGTTTCCAGTTCGCGCCCAGCTCGTCATATTTTTTGCGCTTGGCTGCGTCGGACAAGACTTCGTAGGCCTCGTTGATTTCCTTAAATTTTTCTTCGGCGCGCTTTTTGTCCTTCGCCACGTCGGGATGAAATTCGCGCGCGAGCTTGCGGAAAGATTTTTTGATCTCGGCGTCGTTCGCGGTTCGCGGCACGCCGAGGATTTCGTAATAGTCTTTGTATTGAACGGCCATTCGAGTTGCAGGTTACAGGTTGAAAGTTACAAGTTCAACCATCGGCAAAACTAAAATGGGAACTTGGTGCAGTTTCAAAGTTTCGCTGTAGCGATGCTCTGCGAGCGTCGTTCTTCGGCGGTCACAGACCGCCGCTACAATGCTTGCAACTTACTTTTCCTTGTCGCGTTTGGTGTTATCCACGGACAAATAGGTGGTCGTGGCCATGTCACCTTCGCGCCGCCAGATTTCGAGAAGAAGACGGTCGGTTTTCGCCTGATTGCAAAGTTTTTTTGCTTCATCAGAATTGGCAGCCGGTCGCTGGTTGATTTCGACGATGACATCGCCTTTTTGCAGACCGGCGTCGGCGGCGTTGGAATCTTCGCCTACATCGGTGACGATCACACCTTTGATGTCCGCTGGAATCTGCAATTCGTCACGCATTTGCGAATCCAAATCCGTGACCGTCACGCCGTCAAGCGCGTCGGTGGTGGAAGAATTTGAAGTTTGTGCGCCTTCATTTTTTCCATTTTCGCCGGGCAATTCGCCGAGCGTGACGGTGAACGTTTTTGCCGCGCCTTTGCGAATTACTTTCACAGTTGCATCGGAACCGGGCGCGCAATCGGAAACCATCAGCGTCAACGTGTGCGCGTCGGTGACGGGTTTGCCATTAAATTCCGTGATGATGTCGCCGGATTTGACGCCAGCTTTCGCGGCGGGCGTATTTGGAAAAATTCCGCCAACGAGCGCTCCGCCTTGATTCGCCAGACCAAACGCTTTCGCCAAATCCGCGGTTAAATCCTGCGGATGAATTCCGAGATAACCGCGCGCGACTTTGCCATGCGTGATGAGGCTGTTCATGACGCGGCGGGCCATGTTGATCGGCACGGCGAAACCGACGCCTTCGCTGCCGCCGCTGCTGGTGGCAATCCACGTGTTGATGCCGATGAGCCGTCCGTCCGCATCCACGAGCGCGCCGCCGGAATTGCCGGGATTAATCGCGGCGTCCGTTTGGATGAAATTTTCAAAGCCGTGGATTCCGTTGATGCCGTAACCGTGGCGTCCGAGCGCGCTGATGATTCCCTTGGTCACTGTCTGTCCAACGCCGAATGGATTGCCGACAGCCAAAACGACGTCGCCGATTTCGAGTTGATCACTGTCGCCCAGCGTGACGGCAGGAAGTCCTGTGGCGTCAATTTTCAAAATGGCCACGTCCGTTTGCGGATCGGTGCCGATGACTTTGGCCGTGAATTTTTTGTCCGCATTATCGCCGAGCGCGACTTTGATTTCATCCGCGCCATAGACGACGTGATTTGCCGTTAAAATGTAACCATCCGCCGAAACGATGACTCCCGAGCCGAGGCTTTGCTCTTTGCGCGTGAGATCGCGATTGTTCTGCGGAAGTTGGTCGCCGAAAAACTGGCGGAAAAGCGGATTGTTCATGAACGGATCTTGCATCGGGCGCACGTGAACGGTGTGCGTCGAATAAATGTTCACGACGCTCGGCGCGGCTTTTTTGACAATCGGCGCGTAGCTTGTGCCGGTCTTTACATCACGGACGATGGGCGTCGAATCCACGCTGATGGACGGCGCGACATCCTTGCCGAACAAGTTGAAATGAAACGAGACCAGGATTGCAACGCCAAACAACATTCCCGCGACGATTCCCATTACAGATTGAGAAAGATTTTTCATAATCACAAATTCCCTGACGAGAAATGGACACCTCGTCGAAACAAATGTTCAAACAGCCGTCAATGATTGGTTTGTTGCAATTGCCTTTGCATTTTCTGGACGTCCTCCGCCTTGAGCGTGTAAGGCTGCTTGCCTTTTTTCAGGTCTGTAGCTGAAGGAACTGCGATGATGTCGCTCGTCAGCGGATTGGAAGACACTGGCGCAGGCGCAGGTTTGGTCGAAAGCAATTCGACTTCAAAAATCAAGGTGGAATTGGGCAGAATACCGCGAGTCCCGTTTTCGCCATAAGCCAAATCCGACGGGATGAACAATTGCCATTTGGAGCCAACTTTCATTTTTTGCAACGCTTCCGTCCAGCCGTTGCCGAAAATGGGACGGTTCACGGGAAATTCCGCAGGTTGGCCGCGTTTGTAGGAACTGTCGAACTCCGTGCCGTCAAGAAGTGTTCCACGATAATTCACCTGCACAACATCGTTGGAACCGGGCAACGCGCCTTTTCCTTCTGTAATGATTTTATATTGCAAGCCGTCGGGCAACGTTTTGACGCCGGGTTTATTTTTGTTCTCCGTCAAAAACTTTTCGCCTTCCGCCTTGTTTTTCACGGCCTGTTCTTCGCGCATTTGCTGTTGCCGCGCCATGGCGACTTTTTTGTAATCGTTCAACGTCTCCTGCATTTGTTGCTGCGTCAGCAACGTCTTGCCGCCGGGCTGCACATCCTTGATGCCTTGCATGAAAACATCCCAATCCACGTCAACGCCCTGCTGTTGCAAATTATGGCCGATCAACATCCCAAGCGCATAACCGGCCTGTTGCCGTTCGCTGCTGAACGGGCTTGCGCTGTTGGTGGTGGTGGACGTCGTATCGTCGGCCAACAATGATGCCGCCGCGATAAGACTGAAAAATAATGTCAATGCAGCTTGTTTCATAGATTTCTTGAGCGGACATTGTGGAAATTTAATTCAAAATTGCAACCCGCTTTTTTGTGCAAGAAAAGTTGAATTGCATTTTCTTTTCGCTTGTCGCGCAAACCACGTTACATTGGCGGGAAATTCGCAATGAGAATGTTTGATTTGAAAATAAAATGGGTTGCGGCGCTGGCGGCAATGGTTCTGTTTGTCATCCTCGGTTGTGCGACTGGAAAAACTGCGCAATCTTCGCCGGCGAAAAATATCGCGACCGGCATTGATCCCGGCCCGAATGATGCGCGGATTGCCTTTATCACGGCGCGGCTGATGCAGGAAGTCCAGTATTCGGAGCAGCAGTTTGATCAAAGCGTTTCCGAAAAGTTTTTTGACGGCTATCTCGAATCTCTCGATCCCCGCCGCGAAAATTTTCTGCAATCGGACATTGACGGGTTCGCACGTTACCGCACGAATTTGGACGCCTATACCATCGGCGGACGCGGACGCGCCGATCTTTCGCCCGCGTATGACATTTACAACCGGTTCAAGGAACGCGTCACGCAACACGCCGCCTATGTGAAAGAATTGTTGAAGCAGGACAAATTGAAATTCGACAACGACGACCGCATTGCATTGGACCGGCGTCATGCGCCGTGGCCGAAAAATTTGGCCGAAGCGCAACAGCTTTGGCGCGACCGGCTGCGTTACGAATTTTTGCAGGAAAAGTTGGGACGCGAACTTTCGCCGACAAATGAAAATCAAATCCTGCCGCTAAATAAGACCAACCTGACCGACATCGCCGCGCAACTTCAGAAACATTACGATTGGACGCTGCACATGATGACGAATTGGGACAGCGACGCCATTTTGCAATATTATCTCAATGCGCTCGTTCACGCTTACGATCCGCATTCGGACTATTTGAACACGGCGCACGCGGAAGATTTTTCCATCGGCATGAGCCTGTCGCTTTACGGAATCGGCGCGCAATTGGTCGAGGAAGACGGTTATTGCACGATTGAATCGCTCATTTCCGGCGGGCCGGCGGACAAAAGCAAACAGCTCCAGCCGAAAGATAAAATCGTTGCCGTGGCGCAAAACAACCAACCGCCCGTCAACGTCGTGGACGTGGAATTGATAAAGGTTGTCGGGATGATTCGCGGGCCAAAGGGAACGCAGGTGCGGTTGACCATTCAACCGGCGGCGGATTCGACAGCGCGGCGCGTGGTGACGTTGACGCGCGAAGAAATCAAACTCGAAGATCAACGCGCCAAAGCCAAATTGATTGAATCGCCGGACGGACATGGCGGCACCAATCGGATCGGCGTGGTTAACGTGCCGTCTTTCTACGCGCCGATTGGCTTGCCGGGAAATGACGGCCATCTGGCAACCAATTATATTTCCACTGACGTCGCAACGCTCGTCAAAAAGCTTGAACAGGAAAAAGTCAGCGGAATTATTTTGGATTTGCGCACAGACCCGGGCGGCTCGCTGGAAGAATCCGTGAAATTCGCGGGATTATTCATCAAGGACGGCCCGATTGTGCTGGCGCGTTCAACGGATAAAACCGTCAATGTTTATAATGATCCTGACAACAGTGTTCTCTATTCCGGCCCGCTGATTGTGCTGGCGAATCGTTTCAGCGCGTCCGCATCGGAAATTGTCGCCGGCGCATTGCAGGATTATGGCCGCGCGATCATCGTCGGCGACACAAATACTTTCGGCAAAGGCACTGTGCAACAACTGCTTGCGATTCCCCTTCCGACCGCGACCAGCGATCCGGGCACTCTTAAAATCACCATCCGTAAATTTTATCGCGTCAGCGGCGCTTCGACGCAATTCAAAGGCGTCGCCTCCGACATCGTTTTGCCCGACGTGCTGAATTATTCGTCTGACCTCGGTGAAATGGCACTGGAAAATCCGTTGCCGTGGGACACCAGCGCCCCGGCGAATTATGACAAGCTCAACCTCGTCCAGCCGCATTTGAACGAATTGCGTTTGCGCTCGGAAGTCAGAGTGGCGACAAATCAGGATTTTAATTATATCCGCCAGGACATTGACGAATTCAAAAAGTTGCAGGCGGATAAAACCGCCGCTCTCAACGAACAGGAAGCGTTGAAAGAGCAGCAAAAAAGTGCTGCGAAAAACAAAACGCGCGCTGCCGAACGCGCCGCCCGAAAAATGCCGGATGAAAAAATTTACGACATCACGGTGGAAAACGCCATGAAGCCGGGATTGCCTACGCCCGAACCATTGACGGTTACCAACGAAAATGTGCTGTTGTTGAAGACTTTTGAAAACGGAAGCGTTTCTGGAATGTCAACAAACCAGACTCTATTGATTGGCCTCAAGCTGAATTCGGCTGAAACTAATGGGTCTTTTGCCACGGTTGTGACCAAGGCCATACTGCCCGACCCGGTGCTCGATGAAACTAAATACATTCTGGGGGATTACATTGCTCTGATGTCGTCAACGAACCGGATTTTAATCGCGAATCATCCATGAATGAACGCCGCCGGACAGTCACGTGTCCAATATGCAAAAAGAAAGGCGATTGGTTTGCTGGAAAACACGCGCCGTTCTGTTCGCATCGTTGTAAATTGATTGATCTCGGCAAATGGTTCGGCGGCGAACACACGATTTCCGAGCCGTTGCGGCCGGAGCATTTTGAAAAATACGCCGACTTGCCGCCCGGCGAACATCTCGACAAACCGGAAACTGATTGAGCAGGACAGGCATCTTGCCTGTCTGAATTTGAACGAATGAAACAGGCAATTTATTTTCTGCTTGCTGGCGCGTTGAATTTTTCCGCGCTGGCGCAACCCACCAATTCTATGAACGCAAATAAAACTGAAATCGCCGACTTCGGCGGCGGCTGCTTCTGGTGCATGGAGGCCGTCTTTGAACGGTTGCCCGGCGTCATTTCCGTGACCAGCGGATTCGCAGGCGGCACAACGGAAAACCCGACCTACCAGCAGGTCTGCACCGAGACCACCGGCCACGCCGAAGTCACAGAAATCGAATTTGATCCTGCAAAAATTTCCTACGGCAAGTTGCTCGAAGTTTTTTGGCAGGCACACGATCCCACGACGCTGAACCGTCAAGGCGCGGATGTTGGCACGTCCTATCGTTCCATCATTTTGCATCGGAACGAAAAGCAAAAGCTCGAAGCGGAAAAGTCGAAGCTGGAGGCGCAGAAAGATTTCAAGCATCCCATTGTCACGGAAATCGTGCCGCTCAAGAGATTTTACAAGGCCGAGGATTATCACCAGCAATACTTCGACAACAATTCCAACGCGCCTTACTGCCAGGTCGTCATCGCGCCGAAGCTGGAAAAATTGGAAAAGAAAAAAGTGATTCAGGAAACGCCGCAGACGGGAAAATAAATCACAGCCACGATTTCAATTGTTCGCGCAACAGTTGCCGTCCGCGATACAGCCGCGATTCAACGGCTTTCGGCGTCGCTTCGAGAATTTCAGCGGCTTTGGCAACACTGCATTCTTCCCACTCGCACAGCACAATCGCTTCGCGCAAATCTTCCGGCAAATTACGGACGGCCTTTCGCACCATTTCGGCGCGTTCAGCGGCGAGCGCCCGTTCGTTCGGCGGAAGATCATTTGCGGGAAGAACGCTGCCGAGCGTTTGCCCGGATTTTTCCGTTTCTGATTCAAAGGAAATGTTTGGATGCCGCGCGCGCCAGCGAAAATGATTCCGCGCCAGGTTCGCGGCGATGGTGTAAAGCCACGTTGAAAATTTTTCGTTTGTCCGAAAACTTTTGCTGGAACGAAAAACGCGGACAAATGTTTCCTGCGCCAGATCATTCGCGTCGTCTTCATTGCCCAACATGCGGCAGAGAAAATGAAAAACGCGCGTCGCATGGCGCTCCATCAAATCGTTGAGCGCAGCATCGTGGCCGGCGATCAGACGCCCCATGTCGGCCCGGTCGCACGCGTCAAGATCACTCGTGTCCATGTGTTTTTCCAGCGGCTTGGGACATGGACTGTTCCATGTTCTCATGCAAATCCAGCGTGACCCGTTGCATTTCGGCGAGATAACGCTTCCCCTGCTCCGGCGGCATCGCGCGGCTGACGGCGATGAAATGTTCCAGCATTTGCGCCTGGCATTTTGCGCGCAATTCACCAAGTTCGGTCAATTTTTTTTGCGCTTCGGCAGTGATGTTTGTTCCGCCATTCAAAGCATCGGCAACTTCTTGTTTCTTTGCCGCGATTTTCGAGCACATATCCATGCACTTTGGCATATAGCCCTCATGCAACTGGCGGACGCGCGCCATTTCCGCATCGCTCAAATGGAATTCTTCGCGCAGCCAGGCAAGATCATCGGTCGAAGTTGCCGCGCACATCGCGCCCATGTGTCGCGCCGCAAGATAAGAGCCGATAAAAATTCCCGCGCACAACGTCAGCGCGCTCAAAAGAATGACGAGCGGGCGATTCATTTAACGCAACGGATTTGGCGCAACCGAGGCGACATAACGCGCTTCCGCATCGTGCCGCACGGTCTGCGTGCCGCTGTGTGCGCCAAATAAAATCCCGGCGAACATCAGGACGGCGACAGTGGCGTAGGCGAATCGTGGACGCAGCATCAATGCGACAACCGCTTCCACCCATGTGATGGAACCTGATTTGTCGGGCGCTTCGGCATCTTCAATGCGCCGCCAGACATTTTCCTGAAAGCGTGGCGGCAAGGCCGGAGACATCCTCGATTCGCGCAAGAGCGCGCCGAGTTTTTCATCGGCAGGGTTGGAATTTTCTCTTTTCATCGGTTTGATGGGCGGCGGATTTTTTTTACCGCCGCCCGAAGCTTACTGTTTTCATTGCACCGGGACAATCCGGTTCACAGTCAATTTACTTCGTTGATGCAACCGCGCAGCAAGGTATTGGCGCGCCGGGATGCGAGGCGCATTCAGCGATCGCCTTTGGCGTGCCGGCCATATTGCCACAGGTGGCGGCAGTAGCGCCGTTGTTTGTGCCGGCGACCTTGGCAACCCGGTTGCCCGCCGCGCGTGGCGCAGGCGTGGCATACGCGTCGAGTTTAACAAAATTCGCATCGTTATTTACTCCAGCGACGCGTGTGATTTGATTCCCTGCGGCGCGCGGAGAGAATAGCGCTTCGGCGGCGGTGACGTTGATGGTTATCGCGGTCAAAGCTGCCACGCCGAGAGTCATGAGTAAGTTTCGAGTTTTCATATTATTTCTTTTCTTTCTGTTTTGCCGAACACTTCATCAGGTCGGCTGGTTTATTGTTCACTCTTGAATACCCCGCCAGCCTGTGAATCACGCATAAATTAAATTCGCCGGATTTATAAAAAGTTTGCGGGATTTCTTCATATGCGGTGTAATATGCATAATATGAGACATTTCAATTATTTGACCGGCGGTTTGGCTCTGGCTGTAGCTTTGTTTATCTTTGCTTCAACCAGCCGCGCCGATGGAACAAATTCGACGAGTGCGTCTGCACCCAAACCTGATTTGCTGAAAACGTGTCCCGTTTCCGGCGAAAAGTTCGGCGGCGACATGGGCGAGCCGGTCGTATTTGTTTATCAAGGTCAAGAGGTCAAGTTGTGCTGCCCGATGTGCAAACCGAAATTTGACAAAGACCCGGACAAATACATGAAGGTCATCAAAGCGGCGGAAGTAAAAAAGTGATTGGGAATCTGCCGAAAAGCCGCCACGAAACTCGCGAAGTGAATTGAAAGTGCCGGACAGTCAATTGCGCCCAAAATACCGTTACGAAATCGTTGTTAGGCATCGTTGCATATGAAGACATTTTCTACACTCCTATTCATGTTGCTGGCTTTTACGGTTCTCGCACAGCCGCCAACGTATGACTACACTCGCAAGATGGTTGTAGAGCAAAACCCAAAATGTCAGATACCAGAGGCAGAGCGAATTTTTGTCAGCGACAATTATCGGAGCAGCACGATTGTGCGGTTTCGAGATGGCATTACACTTCGAGACGTTATTGACCAGACCAAGTATAAAAACAAAGAAGTCCCCGTAGTGGTATTGCGCAGTCCTGATAATTTGCCCAATTATCCATTTAATGGGATTGTCAAGCCATCCGACAAGGCGACTTTCTCTTTGAGACCGGGAGATGTTGTGATGCTTGATATGTGGGCTTGGTGAACATGGCGATGCCTAACAATTAGACAGCTTCCAAAATTAAATTGATTCCCAAAAGCAAAAAAACGGCAGACTGTTTCCAGTCTGCCGTTTTGAATTTTAATTTCGATTACAGCCCCTTGCCGATCATGAATTTCAGCAGGTCGGCCACGCGGTTCGAGTAGCCCCACTCGTTGTCATACCAGCTCACGAGCTTGAAGAAGCGCTTGTTCAATTCGATGCCCGAGCCGGCGTCGAAGATGGAGCTGTTCTTGTCGTGAATAAAATCGCTGCTGACCACTTCTTCGCCTGTGTATTCCAGAATGCCTTTGAGATACGTCTCGCTGGCTTTCTTCATCGCAGCGGAAATTTCCGCGTAGCTCGTGTCCTTCACGGTCTTCACAGTGAGGTCAACGACGGAAACTGTCGGCGTCGGCACACGGAACGACATTCCGGTCAGCTTGCCCTTCACTTCGGGGCAAACCAGCGCCGTGGCTTTCGCCGCGCCGGTCGAGGCGGGAATGATGTTGATGGCCGCGCTGCGCCCGCCTTTCCAATCTTTTTTGCTCGGGCCGTCCACGGTTTTTTGCGTCGCGGTATAGCTGTGGATCGTCGTCATCAAACCTTCCTCGATGCCGAAACCTTCCTTGAGCAAAACATGGACGAGCGGCGCGAGACAGTTCGTCGTGCAGCTTGCGTTGGAAATCACGGTATGCTTTGCCGCGTCATATTTGTCGTGGTTGACGCCCATGACAATCGTGATGTCCTCATTTTTCGCCGGAGCGGAAATGATGACTTTCTTCGCGCCCGCAGTGATGTGGCCGTAGCAGGATTTTGGATTCGCCTTGTCGGCGTCGGTGAAAAGGCCGGTGGATTCGATGACGACGTCCACGCCAAATTTTTTCCACGGCAATTCCGCCGGCGTCTTCGCGCTGACGACGTGGATTTCCTTGCCGTTGACGATCAGCACGTCGTCCTCGGCTTTGTCGGCGGCGGATTTCTTGGAGCCGACGGTGCCGGCAAAACGTCCCTGCGTGGAATCGTATTTGAGAAGATAAGCGAGGTTGTCGGCGGGCACGATGTCGCCGACGGCGACGACTTCGACTTCCTTGCCGAGCAAGCCCTGCTCCGCGATGGCGCGAAACACGAGGCGACCGATCCGACCGAATCCGTTGATTGCAACTTTAACTGCCATAATTTTTAATTGTTTTTAGGTGAAATTGTTTCTCTTAACCGAAAGAAAATTTTAGCAACGCGTGGCGAATGGTCAATGAAGAATTCAGGACAGAATTACTAAACGCGAACTGTTTTTTGCGCGAGCTACATGATTTCAGGAAAATTTGTCGCCTGATTTACCGGCGGCGCATTTATCGGCGTTGATTCAATCTTTGGCTTGAGAAAGAGTTCCAGATTGGTGACGCCGATGACGGTAAGTTGATTCGCGTTGTCCAAAATGATTTCCGGGCTGTCTTTGTAATTTTTGATTCTGCCTTTGATCTCGATTGATTTTCCACGAAATGCGTTCAAGTCGCCAAACGCGTGCCTGTTTCGCGGAAAAATCACCACCGTGAACGGCGAATTGGGAAATTTCTGGTCGAGATTCAAAAAATTCACAGTTGGCCGGATGGTGACTTGCACGACCTTGCCCGTCACAACCATTTCTTCGCCGTAATGGTTCGTCGCGTCAAGCGTCCCGATTTTCATCCGCCCGACGGCGTTGGTTTTGGTTGAAGTGGAATGGTCCGCGTCTTGAGCGTTCAGATTTACAGCAAATACAAGCAGAAGAGCTGCAATTGACCTGGACAACATCTTCATATTTTTCAGAATAACGGATAAATTGAGTTTTACGACAATTTTCGCATAATTCGGGCAATTGACGGAGCTTTTCCAAGTTGCGCTTTGAATTTGGCTTGGTTAAGCTGGTTGCACCGTTCGGGCATGAAGCGCGGGCGGTAAAAGTTTTTATGGCTGAAGGATATTGCGTCAAGTGCAAGGCCAAGCGCGAAATCGCCAATGGCGTCGAAGAAACGATGAAAAACGGGCGCAAGGCCATCAAAGGCAAATGCCCGACTTGCGGCACCGTGATGTTCAAGATTCTTGGCGGCAAAGCCGCCCCTGCTCCAACCACTCCGCCGGCCACTAGCTAAATTATGTCGCAACAGTTGGCCTACGTCATTGTCACTCCCTACTCGCTCTACAAATCGCGCACCGGCGGCATTTTGAGCCGTCTCATTTCGCGCACCGGCCTGGAATTGGCGGCGATGCGGATGTTCGCGCCAAGCCCTGAATTGGTGAAAGAATACGCGGAGACGATTGTGTCCGCAGAAGACCCGCAAGACCGGAAGATTCAAGAGCAGCTCAAAGAATACGTCCTAAAAAATCTCGGCCCCGACCCGAAAACTGGACATCGCCGCCGTGTCCTGATGATGCTCTTTCGAGGCGAGGACGCCGTGCGCAAAGTGCGTTCGGTCATCGGTAATTTGAGTCCCGACCGTCGCGGTGGCGAAACGATCCGCGATACTTATAGCGATTTGATCGTGGACGACGACGGCAAGACAGTCCGTTATTTCGAACCGGCCGTGCTCGCGCCGCCAAACGAACAGGAAGCGGAACCCAAATTAAAATTATGGGCGCGCTATTCCGATTCCGACGGCGGAATCGTGGAAAACGTCATTGCGTATCCGCCCGGACAGACCGGCGAACGCACGCTGGTGCTTATCAAACCGGACAATTTCAATTTTGCGACCGGACGCCCCGGCAACGTGATTGATTTCTTTTCACGAACGGGACTTTACATCGTTGGCGTCAAAGTTCTTCACATGAGCGTGGCGCAGGCGGTGGAATTTTACGGCCCAGTCCGTGATGTGTTGCGAACAAAACTCAAGGAAGGCGTCAGCGAACGCGCGAAAAATGTTTTGGAAAAGGAATTCAATTTCAAGATTTCCGAGGCCGAACAAAAGGCGCTTGGCGAAGTTCTAGGACCATTGCAAGGCGACACCCAGTTTGACGTCATCATGCGTTTCATGTCTGGAAGCACGCCCTCTGAATGCACTTCGGAAGAAGACCGGCAAAAGCCCGGCACGCAAAAATGTATCGCGCTGGTTTATGAAGGCGTGAACGCCGTCCGAAAAATCCGCGATGTGCTTGGCCCGACCGACCCATCCAAAGCACCGCCCGGCTCGATTCGCCGCGAGTTTGGCTCGAACATCACCGTCAACGCCGCGCACGCAAGCGATTCGGTGGAAAACGCGCAGCGCGAATTCAAAATCATCAAGCCCGGCGAAAACAACCTCAAACAAGTCGTCGAGGAAGTCTACGGAAAAGTATAATCGCGCAATTTTTCCAGCAATCGCGCATCGGCGGCGGGAAATTTATAATCGGCCAATTCTGTTTTGCCAATCCATTTGAACGCCGCGCAGTCGAGCAATTGCGGTTTGCCGGAAATCAATTCGCAGATGAAAAATTTCAGGTGAACGGTTTTTGCTTCGTAAGCGTGGGTGATTTCTTCAAACAATTCGCCGACAGAAATTTCAATCCCAAGCTCTTCGCGAATTTCGCGGACAAGACATTGCTCAAAAGTTTCATTTGCCTCGCGTTTGCCGCCGGGAAATTCCCAAAGCCCGCCCAGATGCGAAGCGGCGTGGCGTTGCGTGATCAGAAGTTTGCCGTTGCGGAAAATGAGGGCGGCGCTGACTTCAATGATTCGGCTCATCGCCCGATGCTTTTGTAGACCCAGCCGAGCCTTTCCATTTCCGCGCGGTCAAAAAGATTTCGTCCATCGAACATGATCGGATGCGTCAGCGATTTGTGCGCGCGTTGAAGGTCGAGCTTTTTGAATTCATCCCATTCCGTCGCGATGACCAGCGCGTCGCAGCCTTCAGCAACCGCATTCATGTCGTCAACGTAAGTAACATTTGTGAGAACGGATTTTGCTTTGTCCATCGCTTTCGGGTCGTGAACGCGCAACGTCGCGCCCTCTTTTTGCAGCCGATGGCAAAGGTCAATGGCCGGCGAGGAACGCACGTCATCTGTGTTTTGCTTGAACGCGAGGCCGAGCACGGCAATTTTTTTGTCTTTCAAAACCCAGAGCGTGTCGGTGATTTTTTTGACGAAGCGATCCATTTGTTCGGCGTTGATGCGCTGGACTTCTTTGAGCAACCGAAAATCGTAGCCGACTTGTTCCGAAATTTTGATGAACGCGCTCAAGTCTTTTGGAAAACAGCTTCCGCCGAAGCCGATGCCAGCGTTAAGAAAACGGCGTCCGATGCGTTCATCCAATCCGATGCCTTGCGCGACTTCCTGCACGTTCGCGCCCGCCGCTTCGCAAATGTTTGCGATGGCGTTGATGTAGGAAATTTTCAGCGCGAGAAAAGAATTCGCCGCGTGTTTGATGAGTTCGGCGGAATTGATGTCGGTGACGACAATCGGCGCGTTGAACGGCGTGTAGATTTCCTTCATCGCGGCGACGGGGCGTTGCGAGCCGACACCGATGACGACGCGGTCGGGCTTCATCAAATCACCGACGGCGAATCCTTCGCGAAGAAATTCGGGATTGCTGACGACATCGAATTCCACCTGGGCTTTGCAGTAGCGTTTGATGGTTTCGGAAACTTTCTCGCCCGTTTTGACCGGCACGGTGCTTTTGTCCACGACGATTTTGTATCCGGTCATCGCGGCGGCGATGTCGCGGGCAACACGTTCGATGAAACTCAAATCCACCGAGCCATCCGGCTGCGGCGGCGTCGGCACGGCAATGAAAATGACATCGGAATTCTGGACGCCTTCGGCGGTGCTGTTCGTGAATTTAAGCCGTCCGGCAGCAACATTTTTTTTGACGAGTTCTTCGAGGCCGGGTTCGTAAATCGGAATTTCACCACCTTGAAGCGTTTTTACTTTCGCCGCGTCATTGTCCACGCAAATGACGTGGTGGCCGACTTCGGCGAAGCAGGCGCCCGTGACAAGGCCGACGTAACCCGTGCCGATGATCGTCAGCTTCATGTTATTGGCTCAAGTGAAAGGGCGCAGCGGGAGCGTTGGTTGACGCGGGTGCGGCGGGCATTTTATTTTTCAAATTCATGGCGCCGAACATTGCCTCCTGGCGCAATGACTGGATGGAACTCGCTTGCGCGACTTCCTGATAATTGATCATGGCATTGTTGTCCTTGCCTTGCGCTTCGTTGATTCTCGCCAGCGCCAGTTTCGCTATGTTCGCGGCAGTGGCGTCGGAAAAATTTCTGACGACGCGCTGATAGGCGTCCGCGGCCAAATCAGTTTTACCTTGCGCATCGAGACTTGCGGCCACACCCAGCGCGGCATGACCGGAAAATTCATTGTCAGGATGTTCATCAAGAAATTTTTGGAACTGCGTTTGCGCCTCGGCAAATTTATTTTCAGAAAACAACATGGCCGCGCCTTGCAGCCAGGCGCGCTGGCCTGCGGGTGTTCCCGGATTTTCAGCGGCGATTTTGAAATAGGCTTCCGGCTGCGCCACTTGGGAAACTATCAATTGCGTCAATGCCTCGCCGGCGGCAACTTCCTTTTGCTGGTATTGCACGGAAAAAATCCATGCGACGGCGATGACGACGGCAATGGCAGCCGCGACGGCAATGATCCGGTTTTTGTTGGCCTCAATTTTTGGCCACAGTTTGAGGAGATAAACGGTTGTTGCATCTTGCGCTTGCATAAATAAGAACGACCAGTTTTTCCTGCCGCAAACAAAAACGCAAGCCGGAAATCTTTTCAACGCGCGTCATTTCAACCGGCTGGCAGACACACAAGCCGGTTTTTTCCCGCGCAATGTTCAATCTTCTTCGCCGAATAAAATTGCAAGACCACGGGTCAGTGATGATGTAGTTTGTTTATCATCACTATAAAAATGACTGGACGCATCATACATTGCGGTCGCGATAGGATCGCCAAATCGCGCCAAAAGGCGCCGCTCTGCGCGGCCTTTACTTTGATTGAATTGCTGGTTGTGATCGCGATCATCGCCATTCTGGCGGCGATGTTGCTGCCCGCTTTGGCCAAGGCTAAATTGAAGGCACAGGCGGCCGCATGTCTGAGCGATCAAAAACAGCTCGCCTTGGCTTGGACGATGTATGCCGATGATAATCAGGGCGGAATAATCAATTTTGACACTGCCGTAAATGCGACTGGAGACAAGCCGTGGTTATACGCCATTCCTAATCCAACGCCAAACACGATTGGTATGTCGCCTGAAAATAAAGACGTGGCAATACTTCAGGAAGGATACAAGCAAGGTGGACTTTACCAATATGCTCCAAATGTAAACGTCCTGCATTGCCCGGCTGACCAGAGGTTTAACAAGCCATTTGTGGCCAACCCCATGAATCCTCCGGGTTCTTTTGCCTACGGCAGTTATTCGGGTGCCGGCGGAATGAACGGGTTCACTTACGAATCCGCACCGTTAAAAAAACAGTCCAGCATCACACACCCAAGCCAGCGTTTTCTGTGGGTTGAAGAAAATGACCCGCGTGGCGAAAACAAAGGACCTTGGGGTATGCACGCTCCGACACCTCCGGGATTTACCGATGCAAGCTTTGTTGACTCGGTGGCTGCATGGCATGGCAGAACCAGTTCGTTTAATTGGGCCGACGGACACGCGGAAAATCACAAATGGTTGAATGCCGCAACCATAGTTTATGCGTTGAGCGCCGATCCTGCCAAATACGGTTCGCCTCCTCCTTATTCCCAATGTTCTGACGACCTTTTCTTTTTGGCAACCGGCTTTGCCGATCAACAAAACCCATGACGCATTTTACATCACTCCTGCAACCAACTCCCCAAAAAAATGAAAATACAAAACCT
>DASQOZ010000095.1:0-30440 GCA_035644195.1 Candidatus Methylomirabilota bacterium
TCGGGCCGACGGGAATCGAGGAGAAAATCAGCGCGGTGACAAAGCCGGCGAGCGCGGCGAGCAAGGTTGGCGGCAGGTCTGGCATGGTCAGTTCGCGCCGTCCGGTTCGTCGTCTTCCTCCTCGATTTCGCGCCGCCATGCGCGCGAGATGTGCGGGCGGATAAAACCGTAAAGCAGATAAGTCGTGAAGAAAAAGGGCAGGATATAATACAAAATCTTGTCCCACAACACCAGCAGCAAGCCGACGAACAGCGCGCCGAAGATAACTTTCAAAAACGTCGTGGAGGTGCGCAAGCCGAGTGATTTGAAACTGGGATACTTCACCTCGCTCACCATCATGGCTGACAGAAAAATTAACACGGCCGGCAGCAGATAGCCCCAGTGGCCCAGGTTTTTTTCTTTTTCATTTAGCTTGATGATGAACAACGTCAGCGATGCGACGAGGCCGGCGGCGGACGGAATTGGAAAGCCTAGAAAATCTTTGCCCGCACCCGGCAGATTCATCGCCGAAAGACAATTAAACCGCGCGAGTCGGAATGCGCCGCAAATCAGATAAATTGAGGCGATGAACCATCCCAACTCGGCGTATTCGCCAGGCAACGCTTCGCGCAGCACCACGCGGTGAACCAGAAATGCGGGGGCGATACCGAACGAAACCAGGTCAGCAAGCGAATCAAACTCGCGTCCGAACGGGCTTTCGCGTCCGCCCATGCGCGCGACACGACCGTCGAACAAATCGAAAATGCACGCGAGCAAAACTGCCGCAAGCGCGAACTTGATGGGCATCCAGTTGACGAAACCATTGGCATCTGGCACAAGATCGGCCTCGACAATTTTCGTGAGCGCCACAAAACCGCAAAACAAATTTCCCGCCGTCAACAGATTCGGCAGAAAATAAATCTTTAGTTTTTCTTCCGAATTGTCCGGCGCGGGTTTTTGAATTGGCTCGTTCATTTAATTTGGGAGGGTCGCCGTGTCGGCGACCCAAGTTTTTGGAACGGCGACACGCCGTCCCTCCCGACAAAAATATTTTTGCTTGTTCATTTATCCCTCAATCAAACGAGGCAATCACCGTTTCGCCGCCAATCACTTTGTCGCCAAGCGCGACTTTGATTTTTGCGCGCATCGGCAGGTAAACGTCCACGCGCGAGCCGAATTGGATCAGGCTGATGCGTTCGCCGCGTTGGACGGCATCATTTTGGCAAATCCACGGCACGATGCGCCGCGCAATCAAGCCTGCGATCAAGCGCACACCAATTTTTTCGCCGCGCGGTTCGGCGGAATCGATCCCGATATAAACATTTTCATTGAACTGCGCGCAGTCGGAACGCATCGCATTGAGATACTGGCCGGGCGTGTGTCGAAAATAAGAAATTTTTCCGGTGATGGGCGCGTTCTGGACATGAACATCAAGGACGGATAGAAAAATGGAGACGCGCCGGCATTCACCGCCCATGAATTCGTTTTCGGTCGTCGTGTCAATCACATCCACTTTACCGTGGCCGGGCGCGATGACCAAATCTTTGCCGGTCGGCGTCATCGGCTCTGGATCGCGAAAAAAATAAAACGTGAACAGCGTGAAAATCAGCCAAAGCGAAATCAAAAACCACGTCAAATACTCCAGAATAAATGTGCCGACGTATTTGCCAAACAGCGCGGCGGCCAAAATCGCCACGAGCGCGGCAGCGGCAAGGCCGATAAGTTTGAGCGCGGAGAGCGCGGCTTTTCCAGAATGCTTCACGCCGTCACGATAAAATTTTTTCGTTACGCTTGCAATTCGGCATTTTCGATGCAAGTTGGCTGATCTGTAGCGACGCTCTGTGAGCGCCGGTTCGGCGGTCACAGACCGCCGCTATAATTGTTTTCGATAAACCAAAACAAAAGGAAAATTATGGCACTCAATACTCCTGATTTGACGAAATTTCCGCCGCGCAGCGCGCGCGTGCGGCTTGGCGGTTATGTGATTTTACCGCGTTGCATTGACAAGGGTCGCGCAACACTGGCCGGAAAAAATGGCGAATATCATTATGCCTGTCCGCTTGATCAGCATTTTCTACAATTCGCGGGGATCAATCCCGAAGTTTTCAAAAAGGAATTGAACAAGAGCGACACGGAAATTTTGGAATGGATCCAAAAAAATGCGGAACACAAACGCACTCCGGTGGAAATCGCCGCGTGGTCGACATGGCAGGAACGGCGCGCGCCGGACAATCCGGATTCGCGCGAATTTTTCAACGGCCTGCACAAAGCCGCCGCGCCCAAACGCACGGACATCGTGACGTGGTTTGATGTTCTGGATTTGGACGATTATGTCAGTTTCGGCGGAAAAGGCTGATTTTGAAAACTTGAAATAGCCCGCGCCATCCGCAAAGCTATCCGCGCGATGGCCTTCAAAGATTTTCCAAAAAATGCACGCGGCGCGCAATTGCTCCAGCGCTCGCTCGCGCGCGGTCGGCTCGGCCACGCTTATTTATTTTCCGGCGACCGGCTGGAAGAATTGGAATTGCTCGCCCGCACGCTGGCAAAAACTTTGAATTGCCAAAATCCGGTTAAAATTGGAGCCACCGCGACCGATTGCTGCGATGAATGTTCCAGTTGCAAAAAAATCGAAAATGGCGCGCACGCGGACATTCATTGGGCGCGACCGGAATCAAAGTCACGCATCATCACCATTGATCAAATGCGCGATCTGATGCGCGAAATCCAATTGAAGCCGACCGAAGCCGAATACAAAGTTGCCGTCATCGTCGGAGCTGACCGGTTGAATCCGCAGGCCGCGAACGCTTTTCTCAAAACGCTCGAAGAACCGCCGCAAAAATCCATTTTGATTTTGCTTTCGACCGAGCCGCAACGGCTCTTGGAAACGATTTTGTCGCGTTGCCTCCGGTTGAATTTTTTCGGCGACGGCAAACGCGAATTAAATTCTGCGGAATCCGAATGGCTGGAAAAATTCGGCGCGTCCGCGTCCGGCGAACAAAAAAGTTTGCTGGGACGTTACCGTCTGCTCGATGCGCTGCTCCAAAAACTTGGAGAAATCCGGGCGGGCGTGGATGAATCGCTCGCCGCCAATTCGCCGCTCGAAAAATACGAAGATGTCGAAAAAGATTTGCGCGAAAAATGGGAGGACGAACTGGCCGCCGCCGTCGAAGCCGAATATCGCCGTCGCCGCGCCGATTTGCTGCTGCTCATCCAATGCTGGCTCCGCGACGTTTGGCTGCACACGCTCGCGGCGGGAAAAGAATTGCTGAACTTTCCGAAAATGAGCGGCGCAGAGATCGTCGCTAAAAAAATCACTTCGCGGCAAGCGCTCGAAAATCTGCAAACGCTCGAGCAAACGCAACGACTGCTGCACACAAACGTCCAGGAAGCGCTCGCGCTTGAAGTTGGTTTCCTGAAATTGCATTTTTAAATGAGCCGAAAGCCGAAAGCCGAAAGCCGAGAGCCAGACAGCAAGCCTTCGACCCTCGACCGTGCTTTCGCCCTCGCGTTCGGACTTTTTCTTGGCCTGACGATTTGGAAATTCGGTAATCCGGTCATTCTCGACGAAAAAATTCTTCCACCAATTTCCTTTTCTGAATTTTTGAATGACCCATGGCCGACGCATTGCGCAAATTGGATTTTTCTTCCGCTCGCAATCATCGGCGCGTTTCTTGCGCTTAAAAATAAATCGCATTGGCGGGCAACAAAATGGCTTTGGCTGCTGCCGCTGCTTTGGTTCGGCTGGCAAATGGTTTCCGCAACGCAAACCATTGACGCAACTTTGACTGCGATGACACTTTGGCAATTTTTCGGTTGCGTTGCGTGTTATTTTCTCGGCGCATTTCTTTTTGGAACTTCACGCGCGCTGAATCTGTTGTTGATCGGAATTTTAGCTGCATTCGCATTTTGCCTCGTCCGCGCCGTTGACCAGCGGATCTTTGAATTTCCGCAAAACCGTCAAATGTTGATGGAAGGTGAGCGTGAAAATTGGATAAATGTGCCGCCGGAAATGTTTCTGCAAATGAAACGCGATGGCGTCATCATCAGCACCAACGGCATGGACGTGGCCAACCCTGCCATGCTCAGAAAATTTTCAACAGGCCGCGTGATGGGCGCATTGGTTTATCCAAATGCGCTGGCGGGAATCATTTTATTATTGCTGCCCATTGCATTGACGCTGGCATTTACAAAAAAAATCAGGCCGGTTATCCGAATAATTCTAATTGCTCTGACTTGTTTTCTTGGTGGCGGTGCACTTTTTTGGAGCGGCTCAAAATTGGGCTGGCTGATTGCGATGGCGCTCGGCGGTTTGTGTTTGTTCCGTTTTCGCTGGCCGGTAAAATTAAAAGTTGCTGCACTTGCCCTCATATTGATTTTTGGCCTCGGAATTTTTGCGGTTCGTTTTCATGATTATTTTTCCAGCGGCGCAACCAGCATCAGTGCGCGCCTCGATTACTGGCGCGCAGCGGTTCAAACGACGGAAAACAATCCATTGCTTGGCTCCGGGCCGGGCACGTTTCAGCATCCTTACGCGCAAATCAAATCGCCGGACGCGGAAATGGCGCGTCTGGCGCACAATGATTATCTCGAACAATTTTCGGATTCAGGAATTCCCGGCGGTATTTTTTACGCGAGTTGGATTGCTTTGGTGCTTGCCACAATCGGGCGGCGCGTTTGGAAAAATGGCGATTCGATCTCATTTGCCATTTTTACCGGACTGCTCGGCTGGTTCATCCAAGGCATCGGCGAATTCAGCCTTTATATTCCGGCGCTGGCATGGACGGCTTTTACTTTGCTCGGTTGCCTCCTCGTGCTGACCACAAATCCGTTCGACAAAAAATTAGCGACTGGCTAAACTTCGGTCGAAATGAAAGTTCTCTTTCTCAATGGTCCAAACCTGAATCTGCTCGGCCAGCGCGAGCCGGAAGTGTATGGACACGCGACTTTGGCCGACATTGAAGCGCGCGTTCGGGAACGCGCGGCGCAGTTAAAGGTGGAAATTGATTTCCGGCAATCCAATCTCGAAGGCGAACTCGTGGATTGGATTCAACAGGCTAAAGGAAAGTTTGACGTGATTGTCATTAACGCCGCTGCTTACACGCATACGAGCATTGCGCTGCGCGACGTCATTGCGGCAGTCGGTTTGCCCACGATCGAGATTCATCTTTCAAACGTTCATGCGCGGGAAGAATTTCGTCAAAAATCTCTGATTGCGCCGGTTTGTTCGGGTCAGATTAGTGGTTTCGGTTCAAAATCCTACATTTTAGCGGTTGAAGCATCCATTTTCGTTAACGAAAGCAAAAAATCGAAATAAAAAAGATATTTCCGCCTTGTTTTTGATGTTAAAAACTTTCCAAACTTGTAGCTTGACTATCATTTGAGCCGAAGATAGCCTTTCACTAATTGAAACATTGATTAAAGCAGAGTCGAAATTCGGCGCTGCTTTTTTGATTGTAAGCCAAAAATAAATTTCTTTAACGAGAACGCACTGTGGAACTCAAAGATATCAAAGCCATCATTGATTTGATGAAAAAAAACTCCATCACGGAGTTTGAATTGGAGCGTCAAGATTCTAAAATCCGGCTCAAACGCGGAAACGGTTCTGCGATTCAGCAACAAGAGGATTCTTTTCCCGCCATTCCGGTTCCGATGCAGCCCGGCATGGCTCCGCCAGTGATTGCGCCACCGGCACTACCACTGGCGACGGGAGAAATTGAAATTAAATCGCCTATGATCGGCACTTTTTATCGCGCACCATCGCCGGAAGCGGCCAATTATGCCGAGGTCGGCGCAGAAGTTGGCAATGAAACGGTCGTGTGCATCATCGAAGCGATGAAAGTGATGAACGAAATCAAAGCGGAGGTTAAAGGCATCGTCACACAGGTTTTGTCCGAAAACGGCAAGCCGGTCGAATTCGGCCAGCCGTTGTTCAAAGTGCGTCCAAGTTAAACCAACTCCGGTTTCTTTCAAAAACCATGTTTGAAAAAATTCTGGTCGCCAATCGCGGGGAAATCGCGGTTCGAATCATCCGCGCCTGCAAGGAATTGAATATCCGCACAGTCGCGGTTTATTCGGAGGTGGATGCCAATTCCATGCACGTCCAACTCGCGGACGAGGCGATCTGCATCGGCAAAGCTGCGGCGTCAGAAAGTTATCTTCGCATTGACCGCATCATCAGCGCGGCGGAAATCACGGACGTGGATGCGATTCATCCGGGCTATGGTTTTCTTTCCGAGAATGCGCATTTCGCGGAAGTTTGCGAAAGTTGCAACATCCGTTTCATCGGGCCAAGTCCGCGCGCGATGAATGCGCTTTCCGACAAAGCCGTCAGCCGCGCGCTTGCGAAAAAAGCCGGTGTAGATATTCCGCCGGGTTCCGAAGGCGTCATTGAAAATGAAAAAGATGCCCGCGAAATCGCCAAACGCATTGGTTATCCGGTGATGATCAAAGCCATCGCCGGCGGTGGTGGACGCGGAATGCGCGTGGCGCACAATGACCCATCGCTCGTAAAAGGTTATCACACGGCGCGAAGCGAAGCCGAAAAAGCATTTGGCAATTCGGGCGTCTACATCGAAAAATTCATCGAGAATCCGCATCACATTGAAATCCAGATTCTGGGCGATAACAAAGGCCGCATCATTCATTTGGGCGAACGCGATTGCTCGATTCAACGCCGCAACCAAAAATTGATTGAAGAATCGCCATCGCCGTTGCTCGAAAATAAATTCCGCAAGCTGCGCGATAAAATTGGCAAGGCCGCAGTGAGAATTGCCGAAGCTGCGCGTTACACCAATGCGGGAACAGTCGAGTTCATCGTGGACAACGACGGCAATTTTTATTTCCTCGAAGTCAATAAACGCATTCAGGTCGAGCATCCCGTGACCGAGGAAGTTACGGGCATTGATTTGGTGCGTTATCAGATTTTGCTCGCGGCAGGCGAGCCGTTGCAACATTCGCAAAGCCAGATTGAATTCAAAGGTCATGCCATTGAATGCCGCATCAATGCCGAAGACCCGTTCGATGATTTTCGTCCAAGTCCCGGCCGCATCGAAATGTATTACCAGCCCGGCGGTCGCAACGTGCGCGTGGATACTCATGCTTATGCCGGTTACACGATTCCGCCGACGTATGATTCGATGATCGGCAAACTTATCGTCACCGGCAAAGACCGGCGCGAAGCAATTGACCGGATGAACCGCGCGCTTTCCGAATTTATGATTGCCGGCGTGAAGACAACGATGACATTCCAGCAAGCCATCATGCAGGACCCGAATTTCCGGCGCGGCGTTTATTCGACGAACTTTGTCGAGTCATTGCTAGGTGGCGCGCGGCGCGAATTGATCGAGGAAAAAACGTGATGACTCGGATTGAGCGTAAATTCTTTAAGCCGGATGGCGATTTTGTCATCCGGCTTTTTTTATTTAGTATTCAAAAAATTTACGCTGCCGGATTCGTTCCCGTTTGAACCGCTGTGTGTTTGGCGCGTTTGCGTTTGACCCATTCGTTGAATGATTCCATGTAGAGATAAATCACCGGCGTGATGTAGAGCGTCAACAATTGCGAGACGATCAGGCCGCCGACGACGCAAAGGCCGAGCGGACGGCGTCCTGCGCCGCCGGCGCCGAGGCCGAGCGCGATGGGCAGCGTGGCCATGAGCGCGGCCATCGTGGTCATCATGATTGGACGGAAACGCAATAGGCAACCTTCGTAAATGGCGTCGGCGGATTTTTTCCCTTGTCGTTGCGCTTCGATGGCAAAATCAATCATCAGAATTGCGTTTTTCTTCACGATGCCGATGAGCATGATGAGGCCAACGAAACCGTAAATGTTCAAATCCAGATGAAACAGCATCAACGTCAGCAGCGCGCCAAATCCCGCCGATGGCAGGCCGGACAAAATCGTGAGCGGATGGATGAAACTTTCGTAAAGGATGCCGAGCAGAATGTAAATGACGACGATGGACACGAGCAGCAACAGTCCGAGACCTTTGACGGACGATTGAAAAACTGCGGCGGAACCCTGAAAGTTGGCGCTGATGGTCGCGGGCAAATGCAATTCGCCGACTATTTTTTGGATTTGCGTCTCCGCCGTGCCGAGCGAAACACCGGGCGCAAGGTTGAAGGAAACGGTGACGGCGGGCAATTGGCCGATGTGCGAAATGGTCAGCGGCCCGACGCTGCGCGTGAGTTTCGCGACGGCGCTCAACGGAACAAGCTTGCTCGCGCTCGCGCCGTTCGTGCCAGTGTTTGAACTGGTGATGTAGAGTCGCGCAAGCGCGTCGGGATCAAGTTGATATTGCGGCTCGACTTCAAAGACGACCCAATATTCCGCGACGTCGGCGTAGATCGTGGACGACTGCCGTTCGCCAAAAGCGTCGTAAAGCGCGTTTTCAATTTGCTCCGGCGTGACGCCGAGCGCGGCGGCTTTGTCGCGGTCAATTTCGACATTGACCTGCGGACTGTTGATTTGCAAATCGCTCGTCACGTCCTGAAAGCCGGCCAATTGCGCCATTTTGTTCATCAGAATTGGCGTCCAATGGTAAAGCTTCTTCGTGTCAATGTCCGACAGGCTGAATTGATACAGCGCCTTGGTCAATTGGCCGCCGATGCGGATGAGCGGCAGATTTTGCAAATAAATGTTGATGCCCGGCACTTGCGCCAGTTTGGGACGGAGTTCCTGAATGATCTGGTCGGCGCTCAATTTGCGCTGGTTGCGCGGTTTCAAGCGCATAAACATACGGCCTTGATTCGCGGTGCTGGATGGACCCCCCGCGCCAATCGCCGACATGAAGCCGTCAATGTTCGGATCGGCGGCGACAATTTTTGCAGCGGCGAGCTGATGCTCTTTCATTGCATCGAAGGAAATGTCCTGCGCTGCTTCGGTAATCCCAAAAATCTGTCCGGTGTCTTCGCTCGGAAAAAATCCCTTGGGAATCACATAAAATAAAAATGCCGTCGCCACAAAAATGGCCAGCGACACCACGAGTGTGATGCGGCGATGGCGCAACACCGGCTGCAATGTCCGGTCGTAAAGAGCGCGCATTCCGTCGAAAAAATGTTCCAGCGCCAGATAAATCCTGCCATGTTTGCGTCCGCGTTCAGAATGCACGAACCGGCTGCACATCATCGGCGTCAGCGTCAGCGAAACAAAACCGGACACCAGCACCGCGCAGACAATCGTCACGGCGAACTCATGCAGTATGCGACCCACCATGCCGCTCATAAACAGCACCGGAATAAACACCGCCGAGAGCGACAGCGTCATCGCAATAATTGTGAAACCGATTTCTTTCGAGCCTTTGAACGCCGCCTGTATCGGCGCCTCGCCGTTTTCCATGTGGCGCACGATGTTTTCGAGCATTACGATGGCGTCGTCCACGACGAATCCGACGCACAACGTCAGCGACATGAGCGAAAGATTGTCGAGGCTGTAATTGAGCATCGCCATCGCCGCGAACGTGCCGATGATGGACATCGGCAGCGCCAGACTCGGAATGACGGTGGCCGAGAGCGTCCGCAAAAACAGAAAGATAATCATGACCACGAGGCAGACAGCCAGCAGCAGCGTGAATTCCACGTCTGCAACCGATTCGCGGATGGATTGCGAGCGGTCGAAAAGAATGTCCATGTGCACCGCCGCCGGGATTTCCTCGCGGAATGACGGCAGTAATTTTTTAATGTTGTCCACCACGGCGACGGTGTTCGCGCCCGGCTGGCGTTGAATCGCTAACACGACGGCTCGCGTTCCTCCGGCTGGCGTGTAATACCATGCGGCGACTTTGTCATTTTGCACGCTGTCAATCACGTTGCCCAATTCCTGCAGCCGCACCGGACTGCCATTGCGATAGGCGACAATCATCGGACGAAATGCCGCCGCATCATTGAGCTGTCCGTTGGCCTGCACCGTAAACGCCTTTTGTTTGCCGTAAAGCGTGCCGAGCGGTTGGTTCACATTGCCCGCTTCAATCGCCTGCTCGACCTGGTCAATGCCCAAGCCGTAAGCCGCGAGCCTGTTCGGATCCACTTGCACGCGCACGGCGTATTGTTGCGATCCGAAAACGTTGACTTGCGCAACGCCGTTGACCATCGAAATGCGCTCGGCCAATAAATTCTCCGCATAATTGTCCACCGCCGAAAGCGGCAGCGTCGGCGAGGAGAGCGCAACATAAAGAATTGGCGCGTCCGCCGGGTTGACTTTGCTGTAGCTCGGCGGGCTTGGCATGTTTGGTGGCAATTGGCGCAATGCTTTTGCAATTGCCGCGTTCACGTCCTGCGCCGCCGCGTCAATGCTGCAGTCAAGGGAAAATTGAATCGTGATTTGCGAACTGCCCTGCCCGCTGACCGACGACATGGAATCAATGCCGGCGATGGTGGAAAATTGTTTTTCCAATGGCGTCGCCACGGCAGACGCCATTGTTTCAGGACTTGCGCCGGGCAAACTCGCCGAGACATTGATCGTCGGATAATCCACGCTCGGCAAATCGCTCACGGGCAATTGGCGGAAACCAATGATGCCGGTCAGCAAAATTCCCGCCATGACCAGCGTGGTCATCACCGGGCGGCGGATAAAAAGTTCGGGAACGCTCATGCCAATTTTATTTTGCCGGCGAGTTTGTGTTTCCAATCTCGGTTTTCACGCTGACTTTGGCATTTGGCGAAAGACGTAATTGTCCGTCCGTCACAACCGTTTCGCCGGCTTTCAAAGCTTTTTCGACAACCGTTTCGCCATCAAAAGCAATTCCAATTGTCACCGGACGCTGTTCGACCGTTTCATCAGGCTTCACGACGTAAATGAATTGCCCGTTTTGTCCGACTTGAACTGCTTGCGAAGGAACCACAATCGCGTTCGTCAGTTCCGACAACGTCAGATTTACTTTCACAAATTGTCCCGGCCACAGCCCGTTGTCTTCGTTTTGAAAAGTTCCCTTCAACTGGATTGTGCCGGTCGCCGTGTCCACCGAGTTGTCCACAAAAGTCAATTCGCCATGCGGCGGTTCGCCAGCCATGTCTTCAAATGAAGCCAAAACTTTCAGCGTATGCACGGCCATTTGTTTTTTGATTTCCGGCAAATATCTTTCCGGCACGGCGAATTGGACGTAAATCGGATGGATTTGATTGATCGTCAGCAGCGTGTCGTCCGGGGCTTTGACGACGTTGCCCTCGTGAAATTGCAAACTGCCGGTGACGCCGTCGAACGGCGCGCGAATTTCCGTGAAACTCAAATTCAATTCGTCCGATTGCACCGTTGCCGCGAGCGTGTCGTGGTTGGCTTTGTTCGTGTCATATTCGTCTTGCGAAACCAATTTCTGGTCGAACAATTTCTGTTCGCGGGCAAATTGAACTTCCGCATTTTCCAATTGCGCCTGGTCGCGAGCCAACGCCGCCTGCGACGGCCTCGGATCAATCGTAAAAAGCAACGCGTTTGATTTTACTTCCGAGCCTTCTTTGAAATGCACTTGCTCCAAAATACCGCCGACTTGCGGCCGCACCGTCACCGATGAATATGCAACGACGTGTCCGATCGGCTGCGGCTGGATTTCCACCGGCACATTTGTGGCCGCCGCTTTCACCACAAGCACTGGCGCCCCCGCAGGCGCGCTGTTTTTTTTCTGCGAACAACCGGCAAAAAAAACTGCGGTTGCCAGCGTAAATAAAATTGCCGGAAGAAAAATAATTTTCATGCGATTTGGTTCGTTTTCTTTTTTGGCCGGAATGCCACCGCGAATTTTTTCAAAAAATCCGCGTGGGCGCGTTGGAATTTAGGATCGGAAACCGGTTTGCCGGTGATAAGCCGTGTCAATTGTGGAAATGCCACGGGAAACATCGTCAATGATTGCATCGCCAGCGCCAAATGGCACGGGTTTAATTCAGGCGACAATTCTCCGCGCGTTTGCCGCTGGCGAAGGCGTTTCAACCATCCCGTCATCGCCGTGCGCCGTTCTTTTTCGTCAATCACTTTTTGTCCGTCGCCTTGCAGCGCCTCCCATTCGAGCAAACGAATCCAGTCGGCGTCATTACAAGCAGTCTTAAACCAAAATGGCAGTCGTTCCGCAGGATTGCTGGACAAATTTTCCGCCCATGCCCGGCGCTCGGAAATTTTCCGGCGCAAAACAGCCTTGAACAGACCTTCCTTGTCGCCGAAATAATGGTAAAGCATCCGTTTGTTGATGCTGGCGCGCCGCGCGATCAAATCCACGCGCGCGCCGGCGAAACCCTTGGCGGCAAACTCCGCAAGCGCGGCGGACAAAATGCGCTCACGCGTTCGTTGCGGATCGCGCCGTGACGTTGCGTTGCTTCCGGCGTCTTTTGCCATCATCGCAACAAGTAACCATTAAGTTACTTGTTGTGCAAGTCCGATTTTGTCAGGGCATGGTTGAAGCCGGACGGCGGGATTCCTGCATCATTTTTTCCGCCGCTTCCTTGGAGACGCCGTGTGAGATGGCCACGCCAAAGCGGTTTTTCAAATAGTCCTCCATCGGAACCCATTGGCCCTCGTCCTTGACCTGCCCCGTCCAGGCGCAAATCGTGACGATTCGCCGCAAGTGTTCGAGACGAAGCATGGCGGCGACGACGGCGATAAGCGCAAACGCCGTCAGGGCCACAAATGCAAGCGATATGGTTTGGTCGAACAAAACCCGGTCTTCGGTGTCTTTTTGTCGTTGGGTCAACAAATCCGTTTCCTCTGCCCGCATTTGGAACAGGAGACTGCGGACTTGCTTCATCGTTTCCATTCCTTCATCGGTCAGCGCCACTGCGGACAAGTCGGCGGCGGGTTTTATTTCAACCGCGTTGGCCGAAACGGAATCGAGCCGGTTGCTGATGAGAAGTTGCAATTGCTCCAGATTTGCTTTTTGGACGTGATTATTCCGGATCATGTCTTCCAATTGTTGAAGGTCGTCGTTGACCGATGCGAGCGCTGCGACTCGTAACCTGGAATAATTCTCCCGCCCGGTTTGAAGATAACCGCGTCGGCCGGTTTCAGCGTCAGCAATGTGCGCCTGTGTTTCCTCGATAAGGCTTATCACTTTATAAGTGCGCGTTACCGAATCAAATGAAGTATTGACCTGGCCGCTGGTCAGGTGAGCCACCCAAACGGCGGCGAGCAAGGCGAATGCCGGCAAAATTATTCCCAGCCAAAGCGCCATCTTGCGGATATTTTGGCTGGGTATCATTTGAAATGGTCAGTTCAAATCGGCGGCTTCTGCTTATGCCACGACGTATTTTGTTCAAAAGCGTGCGCGATGCGCAAGAGCGTTTCTTCGCCAAACGGTTTGCCAAGCAATTGCAAGCCGATCGGCAGCTTAGGATTTTTCGTGAAGCCGCACGGAATGCTGATGCCGCAAATGCCCGCGAGGTTGCATGAAATAGTGAAAATGTCGGACAAATACATTTGCAGCGGGTCGTCCGACTTTTCGCCGATTTTGAAGGCCGCCGTCGGCGTCGTCGGCGTCACAATCGCATCCACTTTTTCAAACGCCTTCAGAAAATCATTGCGAATCAACGTGCGAACTTTTTGTGCGCGCAAATAATAAGCGTCATAGTAGCCGCTGCTCAAAACGTAAGTGCCTAAAATAATCCTGCGCTTCACTTCCGCGCCAAAACCTGCGCCGCGCGTTTTGCTGTAAAGCTCCAGCAAATCATTTCCACCCACACGCGCGCCGTAACGAACACCGTCGAACCGCGCGAGGTTCGACGAAGCTTCCGCCGTTGCGATGATGTAATATGTCGCGACGGCGTAATCCGTATGCGGCAAAGAAATTTCCACAATCTCCGCGCCGAGTTCGGTGAATTTTTTCACGGCGGCATCCACGGCGGATTTCACTTCTGTATCCAAGCCGCCAATCATGTATTCCTTTGGCAAGCCCAATTTGAGTCCGCGAATTTTTCCGTCGAGCGCATTTTGATAATTAGGAACCGGCTGCGGCACGCTCGTCGAATCGCGCAAATCGTGCCCGCTCAAAACATGAAGCAACGTCGCCGCGTCGGAAACATTTTTTGTGAACGGACCGATTTGATCCAGCGAACTGGCAAACGCAACCAATCCATAACGCGAAACTCGGCCGTAAGTCGGTTTCAACCCAACACAGCCGCACAGCGCCGCCGGCTGGCGAATCGAGCCGCCGGTGTCCGAACCCAAACTGGCGATGCACTCATCCGCCGCGACCGCCGCCGCCGAGCCGCCGGACGAACCGCCGGGAATTCGCGAAATGTCCCATGGATTTTTTGTGACGCCGAACGCGGAATTTTCCGTCGAGCTGCCCATCGCAAATTCGTCCATGTTGCATCGGCCAAAAACGATTGCGCCCGCAGCTTTCAATTTTTCGATTACTGTCGCGTCGTAAGGCGAAATGAATTTGCCGAGAATTTTCGAGGCGCAATTGAGCGGCTGATTTTTGACGGCGAGAACGTCTTTGATCGCAATGGGAATCCCAAGCAGCGATTTTTCTGCGTGAGTTTTGCCGGAAGAAATTTCTTTGTCCGCTAAATCTGCCTGCGCGAGCGCGTCTTTGCCGTCGTGACTGATGAATGCGTGAATTTTTCCATCCACGCGCGCGATTTGGTCGAGACACGATTGCGTGACTTCGCGCGCCGAGACTTCACGCTTGGCAAGTTTCGCTGTCAGTTCGGAAATGGTGAGTTGGTTGAGCATTTATTTTTAACGCAAAGGCGCAAAGGCATAAAGACGCAAGGAAGAGAAATCACTTCGCGCCTCTGCACCTTTGCGTCTTTGCGTTAAATTTTTCATTCCACAATCTTCGGAACCATGAAAAGCCCATTGGCTTTGGCCGGGGCATTTCGCAACGCGTCTTCATTTGAAAGCGACTCGCGGATTTCGTCGGCGCGCGTGACATTGATGAGCGGGACAGCGTGCGCCGTCGGCTCGATGTTGGCGACATCAAGCTCCTTTAATTTTTCGATGTAGCCGAGGATGTTGCCGAGTTGTGTCGCAAGTTTTTTTTCCTCATCGGGCGTGAGCGCGATGCGCGCGAGATGCGCAACGTATTTGATGTCAAATTGAGCTTCGGCCATGCGCTCATTGAAAACCGAAATCAGCCGGGCGGCAATTTTTTAATCTTCATCAAACTTCCGATGGACGAGCGATTCGAGTTCGGTGATGGCGTTTTGCGCGTCCGTGCCGCGAACGTGCAGCAGCAATTTGCTGCCCGGTCCGGCGGCGAGCATCATCAAGCCCATGATGCTTTTGCCGTTGATTTTTTCGCCGTCCTTTTCAACAAAAACATCGCATGCAAAACGATTTGCGGTTTTGACAAACATGGCGGCCGGCCGGGCGTGGATGCCCAGCTTATTGGAAATGGTCACTTCTTTGGTCAGGAAGTCGCCATCTGGCAATTTTTTCGCGCTCATTAATTTGATGATAATCAGGTTAAATCATGCCGAAACAAAGCGCCATTGAATTTTTGCCGCCCCGCTCGAAAACCGGACTACATCTCCAAATTGAAGGAAGTTGTCCCGCCAACGTCACGGCGTCGCGTAATTTTAAGCCGTCCCACGCGCGTGCCGTCCAATTCTTCCACTCGCAATTCGCAGGAACCAACCGTCAATACATCGCCGGCTTTAGGAAATCCACCGAGTTTTTGCGTCACCCAGCCGCTCGCGGTCGCGATGTTTTCATCGTGTTCCATGGTGCCGATGATTTTTTCCAGTTCGTGCAGCGGCAGCGTGCCGGAAGCTTCCCAAACATTTTCGCCGAGGCTCACCAGCTCGGATTTTTCCGTGTCAAATTCATCTTGAATCTGGCCGACGAGCGCTTCGAGCGCATTTTCGAGCGTGACGATGCCAAGCGTGCCGCCAAATTCATCCACGACCATCGCGAAATGCAATTTTCGTTCGAGAAAAAATTGCAGCAATTTCTCCAACGGCGCCGTTTCTGGAACGTAAATCAATTTGCGCGCGACAAACAATAAATCCGCCGCCGACTGCGCTTTGTCGCGCTGCGCGTAAAGGTCCTTGATGTGAACAACGCCGCGCGTTTTGTCGAGGTCGCCGTTCTCGCAAATCGGAAAGCGCGAGTAGCGCGTTTTTTCCGCAAGCGCGATGCACTCGGCAATTGTGGCGTCAGTGTTGAACGCCGTGATTTCGTGGCGCGGGCGCATCACTTCGCGCGCGACGCGATGCCGCAAATCCAGCGCGTTCAAAATGATGTTGCGTCCGCCGGCGGTGTTTTGCGCTGACGCCAGCACGAGGCGCAATTCTTCCTCGGAATGCCCGCCTTGCGTCGCGGCGTCCGGCTCAAGGCCGATTTTTTTCAACAGGAATCGCGCCGCGAAATTGAGCAGCCGGTTGAATGGATAAAATGCCAGGTAAAACCAGCGCAACGGAAATGCCGTCCACAATGCGACCGGCAAAGGCTTTTGAATCGTCAGCCATTTCGGCGCGAGTTCGCCGACGGTGATGTGAAAAAATGTCAGCGCGCTGAAACCGACCGCGAAGGAAATCGAGTGTTGCCAGATTTGTGATTGGACGCCCAGCTTCACAAGCAACGGATCGAGCAGCGTGGTGAAAACCGGCTGGCCGAGATAACCCAAACCAAGACTGACCATCGTGATGCCCAATTGCGTCGCGCTTAAATAGGAATTGATATTGCGGACGATGTGACGCGCCATTTTTGCGCGACGATTGCCGCGCGCCACGAGCATGTCGAGTTGCGTTTCACGGATGCGGACGAGCGCGAATTCCGCCGCCACAAAAAATCCGTTCAACAGCACCAGCGCGAGCACGGCGAGAATTTTCAGCACGATCAAAATGGCGGCGTTCATGTTCATTACAAAATAAACGGCAAATACGTTCCAGCGCCGGAGACGCGAGCGACAGTAGCCCACAGCGCAAGCTGTGGGTTTGATGCAATCAATTGTCCAAGCCCCGGTAGGGGCGAAAGAAAATAGCGCGAATTTTCTGCCGCCGCTCCGCAGCTTGAAAATGTTTTGTCAGGTTTCCCACGGCTGATGCCGTGGGCTACTTTCTTTTGTCGCTCCGCGACTGAATTTTGAGAAAAGATAAATTTCACAATTTCATTTCACCGAAAATCACTTTCAAAATATCTTCGAGGCTCACGACGCCGATTTCCGAGCTGTCGCGCGCAAGCACAACGGCGAGCCGCTCGCCGGCGCGTTGCATCCGGCGCAAAGCCTCCTCCAGCCGCGTGTCTTCACTGAAAAAAAGCGCGGGGCTCATGTAAGCGCCCGACGGTTTTTGCAAATCCAAATCGGCGCGAAACAACAACGGCCCGAACATGAGCAATCCGGCGATTTTCTTTTTTCCATTTTGCGTTTCCCAGACCGGTAGGCGCGAAAACTTTTTCTCCCGCGCCAAAGTCAGCGCATCGTTCAAAGGCGTTTCCGTTTCAACGGTCACGATTTGCGCCAGCGGCGTGGTGATCTGCCGCACGGTAAAATGTTGCAAGTCGAGCACGCGATTGATCATGGCATGTTCGGTGGCCGACGGCGCGGATTCGCGCATCACAGCGCGCATTTCCTCGCGATTGCCGAAAAGCCTGCCGGTGAATTTTTTCCCGCCCGTAAGTTGCAACAAGGTTTTTGAAACGCCTTCAACCAGCGATACCAGCGGACTTAAAATAAAATTGACCAGTTGAAACAGGCGCGCGGCGGATAGGCACAATTGATTCGGAAACGCGCGGAACAACATTTTCGGCAGCAAATCGAACAGCGTGTAAAACAAAAAAACGACCACGACAAAAATGAGCGGAATCAAAACGTGATTGCCTAAAAACCATTCGTGGATTTTGAGAAGCGCGAAGCCGAGGATCAGGAAATTCGCCAGCGTGTTGCCGACGAGAATCGTCCATAAAAATCTTTCCGGGTTGTCGAGAAACCGATTGAGCAATTTTGCCGACGGCTTTCCCGCGCGCGCCAGCCGCCTCACATGCAAACGGCTCAAGACAAACGCGCCCGCTTCCATGCCTGAAAGCAAAAACGACAGCAACAGGCACAACGCCAGCACAAACCAGCTTATGATATTTGGATCGGTCATTTCACGCGCTCCACGATCAATTCACGCACGCGGCGTTCGTCCACCACCTGCGCGGTAAATTTCAATCCACAACACATCGCCGACTCGCCGTTTTCCGGCACGACGCCGCGCAAATGCGTCAGCAATCCGCCCATCGTTTCCACGTCGCCGGTTTTGCCGAGCGATGGAAATTCGCGGCGAAAATCTTCCAGCCGCATCGAACCGTTCACGCGCCATTTGTTCGGCGCGAGCTTTTCCATCACGAAACCTTCCGGCTGCGGCGTGGCGCGGATTTTTCCAACAAGTTCGCCCAAAATATCTTCCATCGTCACCAAACCGGCGACGCCGCCGAATTCATCCAACACAATCGCCAGCCCGCGATGTTGCTTCTGCAAACTTTGGAAAAGCTGGAGCAAATTCATCGTCTCCGGCACGAACGATGGAAATTCGATGACCTCCGACAGATCAATTTTCGGGTCGAGCAACAGCGCGCGCGTGTTCAAAATGCCGACGATGGTGTCCGGCGTTTCGTCGTAAATCGGCAGGCGGCGATGCTTGAATTTTTTCGCGGCGGCGATCATTTCTTCGACCGTCGCGTCGTCGGAAATGCACGTCATGCCCGAGCGCGATTGCATCACGTCGCGCGCCATTTTTTGGTCGAGGCTGATGATTTGGAGGATGATTTCCTTTTCCGATTCGGCGAGCGTGCCCTGCTGATAAGCCATTTCGAGCAACTCCTGATATTCCGCGTCCGTCATGGCCGGCGTGTCGCCCGCTTGCGGCGCGGTATTTTTCAAAATCAGCGCGTTGAGCAATCCGGCGGCGCGATGCAGCGGCTTCGTGACTTTTTGGAACAACGACAGCAACCCGCTCACGCGCAACGCCCATTTTTCCGGCCGGCGCACGGCGAGCGTTTTCGGAAAAACTTCACAACCGATGAGCGCCAATACCAGCAACGCAATCATCGTCAATGCCAGCGTCCAATGCGCGTTGAAGACCATGCGCAATGCGACGGCGAGCATCGCGGCGTTGGCGAACGTGTTTCCGAGCGCGAGCGTGGCGAGCAAATCCTGCGGCTGTTCGAGAAGTTGCGCGACGACTTTTCCGCGACGCGGATTTTTTTCGACCAACTGCGCCACCTGCCATTTGCCGAGGGAAAAGAGCGCGGTTTCCGCCAGCGCGAAAAAGAAGCTCGCGCCCGCGAAAAGCAAAATCGCCGCAACGGCTTGCTCCATGCGCGAAGTGTGAAGGAAAATCGGCGCGGGAAAAAGGAGAAACGGCTCACATCGATTGCACGGATTTTCACAGATTCAATCCGTGTTAATTCGTGAAATCCGTGTCTAAAATTGCGCTTGATAAATAATTACGCCCAAATACATTCAACTCGTGAAATCTGGTAAAGAAGTTCCCAATGATCGAACCTTGCAGGCCAAGCTCCTAAATCAAGATAGTCTTGAGCTTTCAACTGTTGTAGCAAAGCTTCTATTTCAGGAAGGTCGTTGCCAACTGCGCCCACCAGAAGGCGAATCTCTGGAGCCGCTTCTAGCACAAGGGAGAATCTTGAAAATAAGTTGTATGGAAACCTGGGCGCTGGAGAACGGTAAAATTATGGCAGACCTTCTTGTTTTTGACATGAAGTTGATTCCCAATACTGACCCGATTGGTTTTGTGGAGAGGATTCCAAGACACCTAACAAATCGTTAGGAGTAAGCCAATTTGAAAAAGTCAAAGTCGAAATAATCATCCTTCCAAAATCGCAACGACCGCCGTGCATTGTTCCGTGTGGCTAATGCTGACAAGCAAGATTTTTCGCGAACGCGAATTCCCCGACGATTTTTCCGCCGATCAAATGCTCCTGGATGATGCGCTCCAAAACTTCCGGCGCGCAACTGTGATACCAAACGCCTTCGGGATAAACGACGGCAACCGGCCCGCGCACGCAGACGCGCAGGCAATTCGCCTTCGTCCGATAAACCAGCGGCTCCGCGCCGACGAGATTTAATTCCGCCAGCCGTCGTTTCAAAAATTCCCACGACGCCAGACTTGTTTCGCGAGCGCAACATTTTGGCTCGGTCGCGTCGGTGCAAAGAAAAATATGGCGGCGGAATTTTTCGATGCCCAGCGTTTCAACGGCGGTTTGTAATTCCGATTTCATAAACAATCCCGTTAAGATTTAACGCAAAGGCACAAAGAAGCAAAGGTGAATGGGAAGAATTGCATTGAGCGCGATTATCAGCCTTTGCGACTTCGCGCCCCTGCATCTTTGCGTTAAAAATCATCTCCAATATGCCAGCCCAATCACGCCGCCGACGGCGATGAGCGCGCCGAGCAGCGAACGGACTCCGATTTTTTCGCCGTCAAAAATCCGCGTCATCGGCAGCAAAATCAGCGGCGTGGTGGCGACGACTGTCATGACGATGCCGGTGGGCGTTTTTTCCAGTCCCCATTGCACGCAGGTCACGCCGAGGGTTTGTCCGGCAAGGCTGTTTCCAAATACCCACGGCCAGACGCGCTTCCATTTTTCGCGAGAGACGTGAAATGTTTTTTCTTCAAAAATGCCGCCGTGCGCGTGTGCGGAACGCCATTTTGCCGCGAGCAAAATGATTGCCGGAATCAGCAATCCGCCGAGCACGCGCTGATAGCCGGTCGTGCCGGGATCAGGAAATTCGCCGGCATCGTGCGCGACGAAATAAGCTTTGCGGCTCAAGACTGCGCCGAATGCACTGCACAAGCCGCCAAATACGGTGAACGCGATGCCGACCCATAATTGCCGCGCTGGAATTTTGGCATGGTCGCGCGGCGCAAGCGCGATGGCGACGCCAATCAAAATGATTGCGACACAAAGAAATTCGGCGCGCGTCAATTTTGTGCCGAGCCAAAGCCACTCGATCAAAATGGCGAACAGCGGAATGAAACATTGCGTAAGCAGCACGGCGCGGCGGCTGCCGAGGCGCGTCAACGCTTGAAAATAACCGGTGTCGCCGAGGCCGATCCCAAAAAATCCGCTCGCCGCAAACAAAGGAAATGCCACGCCTTCGGCACCGCTGCCAAAAATGTTTGCCCAAAGCGCGAGGCAAAATGTCGCCATGCAAATGCGCCAGAAGTTCGCTTCCGCGCCGCCGATTTGCGTGGCGCTGCGGTAGCCGCAAATGGCTGAAATGGCAAAAAACAGCGCGGCTAAAAATGCGGCGGCCATCAGGTGAGCGTGCGGACGGTTTCCACCCGGGTGATCAGCCAGCCGCCGCCGGTTTTTTGGAAAGTGAATTTCATTTCCTGCCAGATAAAATCCTTGTTTCCACCGGACTGCGCTTTGAGAGTCAAATCGGCGACGGCGGATTGTTTGTCCGGGGCGATGGTCACGTTCACGTCGGGAAATTCCACGTTGAGACTGGTGAGCGACGCGCGCGCGCCGGCGACGGCCTGCATGATTTCATCGCGTCCGGCGAACGCATGCCCGTGATATTCGGGCACGTCGAGATTCACTTCGACATTCGTGCTGAAAAGTGCGGCGACTTTTTGCGCTTTGCCGACGGCTGCGAGCGGACTTTCATTCGCATTGAACGAAACGTCCCGCGCGGCTTCGGCTAATTTTTGGCGGATTATTTTTTCAGGACTCGGAAAAAGGATCGTCCAAAGCCAGACGCCCGTTGCGATGGCGGCGGCGAGCAGTGCGAGGCGGATAAAAATTTTCACAACAGAATTTTGCCGAGGATTTGCCCCCGTTTGCAACGGCCTTTGGTATGGTTTTCCTCGGGCATCGAACGATTGTCGCCGACGACGTAGTATTCATCCTCCGCAAGTGTGACCGGAGGAATGTTCCAATCGCAGACAACTTGCGTTTCGTAAGGTTCACCGAGAATTTCACCGTTGATGAGGATGCGGCCATTTTTGAACGCGATGGTTTCGCCGGGCAAAGCGACAATGCGTTTGAGCAACATGAGATGGGGCGTCCTAAAATGGCCATTGTTGGAATCTTCGCGGCTAAACCGGATGGCCACGACATCGCCGCGCCGGGGTTCATGCCAGACATAGGCCAGACGATTGATCCAATTTTTGGAATGATCCCTGTAAGTCGGCGACATGCTGATGCCGTCCACTTCCACCCGAAGCAGCGCGATTTTGAAAATGACGGAACAAATGACGGCCCAAATCGCAGCGCGCAACAGCGTGACCCGCCAGTTGCGCCCGATAATCACGATGCGCAGCAGCGAACGCGGCTTGGAATTGTTCGTTTGCGTTTGAATGGCTTAACCGTAAATGAAGCAGCGGACGATTACAAATTTTCGTAATGCTCGTCTTCGGCGATGCCGGATTCCGCCGCCGCCGCGCCGCCTTCCGCCGTCACACCGCCTTCCTCCAGAATTTTGGCGATGTCCGGCGCGACCCATTGCTTTGCGTGTTTTCGCGAAACGGGTTTGATGCGGTAACGCCCCGACTGGTCGCTTTCGAGAATGCTGCGTTCCTCCATGCGTTGCAGGGGCGGCTTGGCCCAATTGGGATCGTCGTGGAATTTTTTTTTGTTGCCCGCGCGGCGGCAGATTTCCATCGCGCTGGTGAAATCGTTGCTTCGGGTTTTCAGGAACTCAAAAATTTCGCGCTCGTCCGCATCCATGTCTTGAATCTGCCAGACAAAATGCAAAAGTCCAGATTAACCGCCACAAATGAATAATTTGAGGCACGCCAAATTATCAAAATTTCGTGGCGATGAGTTGTTCCAGTTTCATCGCGTCGGCGTTGAACAAGCGGATTCCTTCCGCCGTTTTTTCCGTCGCCATCGGATTTTCGTTAAGCAACCATCGGAATTTCTTTTCGTCGAGGAAAATTTTTTCAATTTTGGCGTCGCGCGCGGATTCGGGCTTCAATTTTCTTTCGACCGGCGCGGTGCTGGCTTTCAATTCGCCCAGCAATTGCGGGCTGATGGTCAGCAAATCGCACCCGGCCAATTCCAGAATTTCCCCGACGTTGCGGAAGCTCGCGCCCATGACTTCCGTTTTGTGTCCAAATTTTTTGTAGTAGGCGTAAATTTCTTTCACCGACAAAACGCCGGGGTCTTCGGCCGGCGCAAATTCTTTTTTCTCTTTCGCCTTATACCAATCCATGATCCGCCCGACGAACGGCGAGATCAATTGCACCTTCGCCTCGGCGCACGCGACGGCCTGCGGAAATGAAAACAGCAGCGTCAAATTGCAATGGATGCCTTCGCGCTCCAAAATTTCAGCCGCGCGAATGCCTTCCCAAGTCGAAGCGACTTTGATCAAAACGCGCTCGCGGCCAAATCCATTTTTTTCGTAAAGCTCGATGAATCTTTTTCCCTTGGCGACGAGCGCTTCGGTGTCGAATGAAAGATTTGCATCGGTCTCCGTCGAGACACGGCCCGGAATGATTTTCAAAATTTCCAGGCCGAACGCGACGAGCAATTCGTCCATGATTTGCCGGATGCGCACGTCGCCGCTCGCGGAAATTTTTTTCCCGTCGGCGATGACCTTGTCCAAGACGTATTTATATTCCGGCTTTTCGACCGCTTTCAAAATCAATGATGGATTCGTCGTGGCATCTCGCGGCGCATATTGTTTGAGCGTGGCGAAGTCGCCGGTGTCCGCGACGACCACGGTGAATTTTTTCAATTGATCGAGTTGTGTTTCGGTGGTGGCCATAAAAATTTTCAGTTCAACTTATCTTCCTTCAAAATACGCCGCCGATTCGCATTGGCAAACATTTTGACACTTCGCGCCCGCCGCGTAAGATACGCAAGCGAATTTTCATTATGCCCACATATTATCTCGCTTGCGACCTCGGCGCGGACAGCGGCCGGCTCATGCTCGGCACGCTTGCCGATGGGAAAATTTCCGTCGAGGAATTGCATCGTTTCCAGAACAGCCTCGTAAAAACCAGCGGCGCGTTGCACTGGAACATTGACGCGCTGTTCAATGAATTGAAGGCCGGACTCAAGAAAGCCGCCGCGCGCAACCTGCCCATCGCCAGCATCAGCAGCGATTCGTGGGGCGTGGATTATGTGCTGATTGATGAACGCGGAACTGTGATGCAGCCGGTATGGTGCTATCGCGATTCACGCACGGCCTGCGGCGTGGAAAATGTCCGCGCCAAGGCGGATTGGCCGACGACGTTTGCCGAAACGGGCATTCAATTCATGGCGCTCAATACGATTTATCAGCTTGCCGCCGAGCCGCCCGAACATCTTGCCCGCGCCAGGCAACTGCTGCTCATCGGCAACGCCTTCAATTATTTTTGTTCGGGCGTCGCGAGGAACGAGGTTTCCCTCGCCAGCACAACGCAGATTTACAACCCGCAAACCAAAACATGGTCGAAAAAATTGCTCGACGCGTTGAAATTGCGCGAAGAAATGTTCGCGCCGCTTTGTCCGTCCGGCACGAAACTCGGCCCGTTGAAAAAAAATCTCGCGACCGAAACGGGCCTGCCGCAAATCGAAGTCATCGCGTCCTGCTCGCACGACACCGGCGCGGCCGTCGCCGCCGTTCCCGCGAACGGCGAGAATTGGGCCTACTTGAGTTCCGGCACATGGTCGCTCGTCGGCGTTGAATGGCCGAAACCCGTTATCAACGACCAGGCGCGCGCTCTCGGCTTCACGAATGAAATCGGCTACGGCGATTCCGTCCGCTTGCTGAAAAATATCATCGGCCTTTGGATCGTGCAGGAATGCCGCCGGCAATGGGAACGCGAAGGCAAAAAATACACGTTCGCCGAACTCGAACAGCTCGCCGCCGCCGCGCCGCCGTTCGTCTCGCTCATCAATCCCGACGACCCGCGTTTTGTCAGCCCTGACGACATGCCGAAAAAAATCGCCGCGTTCTGCGAAGAAACAAACCAGCCGATTCCGGCGAATCACGGCGCGTATGTCCGCTGCATTTACGAAAGTCTCGCGCTCTTTTATCGGGCGACACTTCACCGGCTCGAACGGCTCATCGGGAAAAAAATTGAAAAGCTGCACATCGTCGGCGGTGGAAGCAAGGACATGACCTTGAATCAATTCACCGCCAACGCGCTGAAAATTCCTGTCGTCACCGGTCCGACCGAATGCACCGCGCTTGGAAATATTCTGGTTCAAGCCATTGCGCTCGGCCATTTGCCATCGCTTGCCGCCGCGCGCGAAGTCGTCCGCAATTCGTTTGAATTGAAAAACTTCACGCCTCTGGATTCCGCGCAATGGGACGCCGCCGCCGCGCGCTTCGAAAAATTGTTGAGCTGAAAAAAGTAGGAGCCGACGTAAGGAGGCTCATTAAAGCAAATTAGTTTGAGCCTCGTCACCTCGGCTCCTACAATTCGGTTTTATGGAACACACCATTCCCGGTTTTCGCACCGTCCCTCGCACCGGCGTGATTTATGTCACGCACGAGGCGACGGGCCACGGTTTTTCCTATGCCAATCCCGAATGGGCAAATCTCGGCCAGGGTTCGCCCGAGACCGGAAACATTCCCGACGCACCGCCGCGCATCACCGAGGTGAAAATTTCCGAGGCGAGCCGGCAATACGGCCCGGTCGTCGGAAATAAACTATTATGCCAGGCAGTCGCAGATTTTTACAACGCCACATATCGGCGTGGAAAAAAATCGCAATACACCGCCGACGACGTCAGCATCGCCAGCGGCGGACGCCTCGCGCTCACGCGCCTCGCCAGCGCGCTCGGCAACATCAACATGGGTCATTTCATCCCAGATTACACTGCCTACGAAGAATTGTTGAGTGTTTTCAAGGCTTTTACGCCCATTCCAATTTTGCTCCAGGCGGAAAGCGGCTACAAAATTTCGCCCGCCGATTTGAAGGAGGAAATTCTTGGACGCGGCTTGAGCGCGTTGCTCGTCAGCAATCCGTGCAACCCGACCGGACAATTGATGGAAGGTGCGGAATTGTCCGCGTGGTGCGACATCGCGCGCGAATGCCAGTGCTCGATGATCTTCGACGAATTTTATTCGCACTATATTTATTCAAATGAAATTGGTAGCAGCCGACGTGAGTCGGCTCATTCTAAAAGTCGGAGCGGACTGACGTCCGCTGCTACAAATGAAAAGCCAAAAATGGTGAGTGCTGCGGAATTTGTCGAGGATGTGGAGCACGACCCGATTGTCATCGTGGACGGGCTGACAAAAAACTGGCGTTATCCCGGCTGGCGAATCAGTTGGACGCTCGGGCCGAAAGCCGTGATTGAAGCCATTGCCAGCGCCGGATCATTTCTCGACGGCGGCGCGAATCATCCGTTTCAAAATGCCGCGCTGCCGTTGCTCGACCCGAAAACTGCCGAGGCCGAAACGCTCGCCATCCAAAAACATTTTGGAAAGAAACGCGAATTGCTGCTGTCGCGATTGAAGAAATTGAACATCACTGCGGATGCTCCGCCTGCGGGCGCATTTTACGTCTGGGCTAATTTGGCGAAACTGCCGCCGCCGCTGGACGACGGCATGAATTTCTTCCGCGAATGTTTGAAGGAAAAAACCATCGTCGTGCCGGGTGTGTTTTTTGATGTGAATCCCGGCAATCGCCGCACGCACGCGCGCTACAAGAATTACTGCCGCATCAGCTTCGGCCCGGAGATTGAAAAGCTCGAACTCGGCCTCGCCGCCTTCGAGCGCGTGATTGCGAAGTTCAAATAATACAGAGAAAGAAATTTATTGATTAAGCGTCTTCGCGATTTCAATGAGAAACAATCTTCGCATCACATCATAACCGCGTTCGTTTGGATCTTCGAGATTGTCGTAAAACCAATAGTGCGGGTCATGCCAATCATAATTGCTTCTCCAAAACTGTGTGCAATGAATCCCATGACCCAAAAAAGCTGTGTGAATGTCAATGATGTGTAGGTTTGGATGTTTTTGAGTGCAACTGGAAATTGCATTGTTGTAAGCAGCGAGAATTTTCAATGAGTCTTTCCAAGCAGGCAAGCGGGCGCGTTCAGCGTCACCAATGCCATCAGTCGGGTCATAAATGTTTGCCAGAAAAATCTGGCAGCCACCGGGAAAATGAGTTTCGATTTTCCGAACCATGGAATCAAGACGCCGTTCGTAATTTGAAATCCAGGGTTGAGCTTCCTCAAAAGTCGCTCCATACATCGCTTCTTCGCGCGGCGGCGTTCGTCCATAATTATGAATAAGGTCATTGCCACCTGTTGTGATTACTACAATTCCCATAGTGTTTGGGTCTGATTGCGTCAAATAAGGTAGTTCCTTTTCCAGAAGTTCTGTCGAAGTGCTGCCTGAAATGGCAAGATTGGTAAATGTCAATTTGGACAACACTTTGCCCAAGCAAATTCTCTTCATGCTTTGGAATTCGTCCGATGGATTCAGAATCAATCTGTCAAAATAAGAATAACCTTTTCGCGCGCCGAAACCAGCCGTCATGCTGTCGCCCAAACCGACCAACAACACCGGACGATCTGTCCATTTGTGTGAAAACGATTCGCTCGAAACAATTGGTCCAGCCGATCCTCGGCCAACGGGAACACTGCACCAAAGATAAAGGTATGCGGATGCCGCCATGACCAAAACAAGACCTGATACAAAAATTATCGGCAAACGATTTCGTTTTATTCGCATCATCGCTTGATTGAAAGGCGGGAAGCCTTTTGAAGCAAGTGGATTAAATTGTTTTGCCATTTTCAGCGCCGTAGGCGCGGCATCTTTGTAGATTACATTCCCAATTGATCGGGGGTTTCTGATTATTATTACAATTTCGACCAAAACTCTTTGCGACTTGTGAATCATGGCAGGATTATTTGGACGTGTCGGAAAAATTAGGGCAAGCTTCGCGCATGAATAATTTCCCGGCGAAAATTTTATGGGTTTATATCGTTCTGCTGCTCGTCGGCGGACTGGTTGGATTTCTGAAAGCCAAAAGCAAAGTGTCGCTCGTCACATCGGCGGTGTTCGCGGCGATTTTGATTCTCGCTGCTGTTCCGGGAATTTTGGAACGAACGTTCGCATCGAATCTGATCAATATAATAATGGCGTTGTTGCTCGTGGTTTTTGCGATCCGATTGGCAAAGACAAAGAAGTTCATGCCCGGCGGATTGATGCTGGTGGTGACGATTGCGGCGCTGGCGTTGCGGAACATCCATTTTTGAAAGCAAAAAGGATTGCGCAAACCGCATTCGATTTGTAATGTGATTCTCCTTTTGGTCGCACGCATAGCTCAATTGGATAGAGCATCTGACTACGGATCAGAAGGTTCCAGGTTCAACTCCTGGTGCGTGCACCAGCCTTCGCACAATTCATTTTTTGAATCCGCAGATTACACAGATTTCCGCAGATTTTATTTTCATCTGCGACAATCGGCGAAATCTGCGGATAAAAATTCAATTTTTATTTCCTCAAAAAAATCTCCGAAATTGTTTCCGCGCGTTGACATCGGGCGTTTCGGCGGTAGTCTTTTTCGACCGCTTACAGGCAAATGCAACAGCGGAAAAGTTTGTGGCTGAAAAAGACGATTATTTGGCAGATGTTTTGGTGGACCTCGGTCTGGCACAGGCCGATCAGGTTGCCAAGGCGCGTGAAGAAGCCGCCGCTTCCGGCGTGGGCGTGGTGGATTTGTTGCTTGCCAACAAAGTTATCCGCGCCGCCGACGTGACGCAGGCCAAAGCCGCACAATTCGGAGCGGAGGTCGTGCAACTCGGGTCGATGCAGATTCCTGACGAAGCTATTTCCATCATACCGCGCCACGTCGCCAAAAAATATCACGTTGTTCCCCTGTTCAAAGCCGACGGCAAAATCGTCGTGGCCATCGCCGATCCATCCGACCTGAACACGATTGATTCATTGAACCACTTGCTCGGCGCGGATGTGGAATATCGCGTGGCATCGGAATCCGACATCGAAACGGCGTTGACAAAATACTATGGCGGCGAGAAAAAGGCCGTTGCGGACGAACGTTTCAAGGACGTGATCCAGGAATTGACGGAGTCGGAAGTTTCCATAACTGCGGGAGACGATGACGGCACGGCAGTGGACGTGGACGCGCCGCTCATCCGGCTTGTGAATCAAATCATTTTCGACGCATTCAAAATGCGCGCGTCGGACATTCATCTGGAGCCGCTCGCGAAGCGCTTCCGTTTGCGCTATCGCATTGACGGCGTGATGCAGGAAATGAAAGCGCCGCCGAAGCGGTTGCAGCCTTCGATCATCGCGCGGTTGAAACTTCAGTCGGCCATGTCCATTTCCGAGCATCGCATTCCGCAGGACGGGCGCATCCAGACCAAGGTCGGCTCGAAGCTGATTGATTTGCGCGTTTCCTGCCTGCCGACGAACCACGGCGAAAGCATCGTGATGCGTATTTTGGACAAGGAAGGTTTGAAGCTCGGCTTGCCCGAACTGGGATTTTTTCAGGACGACCAGCAATTGTTTGAAAAAATCATTTCATTGCCCGACGGCATTTTGCTCGTCACCGGCCCGACGGGTTCCGGCAAAACGACGACGTTGTATTCCTGTTTGCATTTCATCAATCGTCCAGACCGCAAAATCATCACCGTTGAAGACCCGGTGGAATATATTCTGGCGGGCATCAACCAGGTGCAGGTCAGCGAAACGGTCGGGCTGACGTTCGCTATGGCATTGCGCGCAATCCTGCGCCAGGCGCCGAACGTGATCATGATCGGTGAAATCCGCGACATTGAAACGGCCTCCATCGCCATCAACGCCTCGCTCACCGGCCATTTGGTTTTCTCCACGCTGCACACCAACGACGCGCCCGGCGCCGTCACGCGCTTGATTGACATCGGCGTCAAGCCGTTTTTGGTCGCCTCCTCCACGCGGTGTCTCATGGCGCAACGGCTTGTCCGAAAAATTTGCAAAAAATGCGCCGAGCCGTATCAGCCGACCGAGCAGGAAGCGCGCGCGTTGCAACTTACGCCGGACATGCTCAAGAGCGCGACTCCAATGAAAGGACGCGGCTGCGCGAATTGCTCGAACACCGGAAATCGCGGACGCTTCGGCATTTTTGAAATTTTTGTCATTGACGATGAAGCGCGAAAATTGATTTACGACAAAGTCTCGTCGTCGGCTCTCCGCGCGCGCGCGCGCGAAATGGGCATGCGCACCTTGCGCGAGGACGGCATCCGCAAAGTCCTCGCCGGCATGACGACGCCCGAGGAAGTCATCCGCGCTACTGTCGGCGACGCTGCTTAAAAATTTATGTCTTATTCAATGTCAGATTTGTTGCAGTTGGTCGTGGCCGAAGGCGCGTCCGACTTGCACATCCGCACGAACGTCCCGCCGGTCATCCGCGTCCACGGAATTTTGCATCGCGTCGAAGGCCCGCCGCTCAAACCGGAAGACACGGAAGAATTGATGCGCAGCATCACGTCCGAGGAACACATCCAAAGCACGCGCGAACGCGGCGGCGCGGACTTCGGTTTTGCGTTCGGCGATGCCGCGCGTTTTCGCGTCAGCGTCTTCAAGGAAAAAGGAAATTTTGCGATGGTGCTCCGGCAAATTCCCAGCAAGCTGCTGACCT
>DASQOZ010000096.1:0-9045 GCA_035644195.1 Candidatus Methylomirabilota bacterium
GAAATAACTCATCAGCCCTTCGTAACTCACCGAGCCGACAATTTTTTCCACTTCAGGCGAAAGTAATTTCACTTTCGTCTGCGATTCAAATTTCGGGTCGCTGTGCTTCACCGAAATCACCGCCGTCAAACCTTCGCGCACGTCGTCGCCGGTGATTTGCGGGTCTTTTTCCTTCAGCAATTCGTTCGACTTCGCATATTGGTTGATGGCGCGCGTCACCGCGCTGCGGAAGCCGCTCAAATGCGCGCCGCCGTCGGGATTGAAAACCGTGTTCGTGTAGCAAAGCACCTGCTCGCTGTAGCTGTCGTTGTATTGCAGCACGACCTCGACGTGGACTTCGATTTCCTTGTCGTCCAATTTTTCCTTCGTCTCCTTGTTGAACGAAATCGGTTTCGGATGCAGCGGCTCCTTGCTCTTGTTGAGCTGCCGGACAAACTGCTCCACGCCGTCGCGATAATAAAAAACTTCCGGCTTCGCGTCAGTCTGGCGTTCGTCATGAAAGGTGATTTCCAATCCCGAATTCAAAAACGCCAGTTCGCGCAACCGCTGCGAGATGATGGCCGCCTTGAACTCAATCGTGTCACGAAAAATTTCCGGGTCGGGCTTGAACGTGATGAGCGTGCCGGTGCTTTTCGTTTTGCCGATGACGTGCAGTTTTTGGATCGTCTTGCCGCGCTCAAATTCCATGTGATGCACTTCGCCGTCGCGCGAAACTTCGACCTCGAACCATTCTGAAACTGCGTTCACGCACTTCGCGCCGACGCCGTGCGTGCCGCCGGAAAATTTATATCCGCCCTGGCCATATTTGCCGCCGGAGTGCAACGTCGTGAGGACCATTTCCACGCCGGGAATTTTATATTGCGGATGGATGTCCACCGGAATCCCGCGCCCGTTGTCGCGGACAGAAAGCGAACCGTCCATGTGGATTATCACTTCTATTTTGTCGCAATGACCCGCGAGATGTTCGTCCACGGAATTGTCCAAAACTTCCGAGACGCAATGATGCAGCGCGCGCTCATCCGTGCCGCCGATATACATGCCGGGTTTTTTGCGGACGGCTTCGAGACCCTCAAGTTTTCCAAGCTGCGCCGAGCCGTAATTGGCCTTGATTTGCCCGCCTGCGGGTGCTTTTTTTTCTTCGGAAGATTCAGAATTTTTCGCCATAAAATTGGTCGCTTCAGTTCCGAAAATCGGCGCTGACAAGCGTCCCAAAATAATAAAAAAACAGGCGGCTTTTCACAATAGTTATTTAAGGTTTTTTTGCCCCAAAAACACCATTAGTTGTGGCGGATTTTCCTTGCCAGCCGGATATATTGTGGTTCTCGAAAATCAGGCGCAGTCCATGATTTTTCCTTCCTGCGCTGGAAAAGCGGCCTTACTTTCCACGAATTTATCCACTGATTGGAATCCCGGCTCTTGTGGAATTATGCCGTTGACGGAAGTTTCCCTCTCCCCATCCGATGGGGAGAGGGTCAGGGTGAGGGGTTCATAATTAAAATCAAAGCTCCTCACCCCGGCCCTCTCCTCGTCTGGCGAGGAGAGGGAGACAATTCAGAGCGTTCTTCCATCAAAGATATAATCCCGGAAATTGCTTCGGTTGGACAGCATTTGTCCAACCCTCTCCCGTAATCTCGCCAGATGATGACGTCATCGAGACGGTGGACAAATGAGCGAAGCCAGACCATTCCGGCTGTCAGCATGATTTCAGCGGCTCGAATCCTGACAGCAACAGTTCGTTGCCAGATTACTACGACTTCTGTCCTGACTCGTCAGGCTCAAATCCTGAAAGTTCCGGCCTCAAGCCATACTGCTCCGGTTTCTATCCCGACACTGCCGGATGCCATCAAGATAACTCCCGCTCGTAGCCTGACATCACAGGATTTTACAAAAACCCTTGTTTTCCGAGTTTTCCCGACAATTTCTCCGCAACGACATTTTTTGCGGATGGAAAAAACAAAAACGAAAGGAGGTGAATCATCATGGCAAAAGACCAAACCGTTCCCGTCGGTGGCGACAGCTTGAAAGCCGACGCCGACGCATTGGCGGCCTTGCAGAAGATCAGCGGCTACGCGCCGGCGAATGCCGGCTTCGCGCTGGCCAAGCTCACCGCCGCATCCGACGCGCTGAAAACTGCCGCCGACACCTTCGCGCAGGCCGAGGCCGACTGGCAGACCGCGCGCGACGGACACGTGACCGCGCAATGGACGTTCCACAACGCCATGCTTGGAGCCAAGCAGCAAGTCCTCGCGCAATTCGGCGACGACAGCGACGAAGCACAGGCGATGGGATTGACGAAAAAATCCGAACGCGCCAAGCCCACGGCCAAAGTGAAAACCGCCGCCGCAGTGGCGAAGTAAAACGGTAGGGCAAAGCTGCTGCTTTGCCGAATTTGGGCTGCGCGGCAGCACAGCCCTGCCATATAAAAAATCAAACGCGTCAGTCGGAAAATTCCGGCTGGCGCGCCTTTTTTATTTCAAGCAAAGTGCTTTCGGATTCTCTGCAAAAGCCGCGCATGATTTTTCTTCGCAAGCTCGTGTTCCCAAACCCGCAGCACCCGCCAATTGGCCCGCCGCAAGGCGCGCGTCACGAGTTTGTCGCGCGCGATGTTCCGGGAAAATTTCCGGCGCCAGAACGCCGCATTGCCCTTCGGTTGTGTTCCATGCTTTGGACAGCCGTGCCAGAAACAGCCGTCCACAAACAATGCCAGCCGCGCCTGTCGGAAAACAAAATCCGGGCGAACGCGCACACCCTCTCCGCTCTGGGGAGAGGGCCGGGGTGAGGTGCTTCGTTTCCGTCCATCAACTCTCAACTCCCCGACTCTCAACTGAATTTGCCTCCGCCAGCCGGTGATTTTGTTCCGGCGAAATAACTTTGCCAGCGCGACTTCCGTGCCCTTGTTCCCGCGCGAGCGGATGCGCGACATCAACTCGCTTCGGGTTAATCCTGCAAATAACTTGCTCACGACTGCAAAGAGTATAAGCACGGCTCGCCAAAGAAAAGTTTCCCGATGACGATTTCTCCAGGGACATTCACAATGCTTCGAGATAAAATCTAAACATGATTACAATTTTCCATGTTCCTCGAATCGAGGATAACAAAGCTTTCGTAATTGTCGGCGAAAATCCTGAAGACGCTTTTTTCCGCGCGAAGGAAACCAACTGCCTTCCGAATAATTTTCCAATTACGGCTTGGCACGAATTGGCCAAACCCAAAGAGCACCACGAAAGCCTTGATGAATTTGAAATGCGCTACGAACCGATGAAAAATAATTTTGATGAGTCCGCCGCTTATGAAGGTGCGTGGTTTGAAACTTTTGGAGAAGCCGAATTGTTCGTGCGAAACGCCGACCCGAAAACAGTTTGGACAATTGTTGAAGGCGACGAATTTCTTTGGCTCATCGCAGGTTTTCACTATGTCAATCGCTTCGGGTATTTAATTACTCGAACGCCGTGGAAATCAGATGACGAAATTTATTTCTTTGAGTGAAAGCTATTCGTTTTCAGAAATAGTCTTGAACCATTCTTCGTCCACCGTAACGCGTTCGATTGCTTCAATCTTTAGACCCAGCCGAAGCTCGCGAAGCTTTTCTGCCAGATGTTCGCCGTCCACCAGCTCAATCGGTCTCGCACCATCGCGTGTTGCTTCTTTTTCAGCTTCGCGCGTGAAGTAGCCGGTGGTGATAAATAATCCCTTGTCTGCCCGGCCTTCCATTGCGCCGCGAAAGTCACGAATCTTTTCGACACCGACAGCACCGGCGTATCGTTTGCACTGAAAGAAAACATGGAATGTAAGAAATCCATTTAGTCGCACGATGCCTCGGCCATCAATTCCACCGTCGCCATTTTGTCCCGTCACCTCGACTTGAACGAAACCAGACTCACGGAGCATGCGCTGGATGAGCCGCTCGAAACCTTTTGGTGTGAGGACTTGTGTCAACACGCGATGCAGATTTGAAAAGCTCGCCGCTCTGTCCTTCGGGTGTCCAGCGTGCATTGAGCAAGCCCCGGACATTTTCAAATAAAAACATTTTTGGCCGCACGCAACGAATCACGCGAACCATTTCTTGAAAAAGGTGATTTGATGGGATGTCCCTTTTATCCAACTTGAATGTGCGCCGATGACCAATGCCGGAGTAGCCCTGACATGGCGGACCACCGCAAACAAGGTCAATGTCCTCGATGCCTTTGTAACGCCAGTAAGTTTTCAGCAAACCCAAGTCAACATCCGTAAGATTGTAAATGTCACTCACGGGAATAATGTCCATGCCCGTGCGATTGGCGATGTAGGTCTCGGCTGCTTGTGGATTGATTTCTGAAAACAGCAGCGGGTTAAAACCAGCCTCTTCCAACCCAAGTGACAATCCACCGCATCCCGCAAAAAGGTCAATACAATGCAGCTTGCGCGGCGGATGGTTTCCATTAACGCGATAAGCAGGACTTTCTTCGCGCAAAGTTTGTGCCTGCGACTTCATTGGAGAAAATCGGTGAAGTTTTTTTTCTTCAATCTCTTTTTCTTCGCGCTTGTATTCAGCCCATTGTTCGGCAAACGGCTTTTCGCCAGACTTTGGCTTGTATTTGCCGCGCAACGATCTGATGAACTTCCGCGTTTCTGCGGGAGAAGTTTTTTTGCGTTTCGCCATGCCGCAAGTTTGCGCCGGAAATTTATCAGCGTCAATTCCGCCTTCACTTCATTTCGGCGCGACAGACCGCGTAATCTGCGGTTGAAAAACAAATCCAACTCGCTTTTCCCGCGCGCGAACTTTATTTTCAACGAATGTCTTTGACTGAAGATTCATTGAAACATCCTGACCAATTTGTCCGCCGCCACATCGGCCCGGATGCCGCTGAAACACAAGAGATGTTGAAACTGCTCGGCTTTGATTCGCCCGACGCGCTTGCGTCCGCCGCCGTCCCGAAAAAAATCCGGCTCAATAAGAAATTAAACCTTCCCGCCGCGCGCAGTGAACATGATGCGCTGATTGAGATAAAAAAAATCTCGTCCGAGAACAAAGTTTTCCGCTCGTTTATCGGCATGGGCTATTACGACACGATCACGCCGCCGGTCATCCAGCGCAACGTGTTCGAGAATCCCGGCTGGTATACGCAATACACGCCGTATCAGGCGGAAATTTCCCAAGGCCGCCTTGAAGCGCTCCTGAATTTCCAGACGATGGTCAGCGAACTGACTGCGCTCGATATCGCCAACGCCTCGATGCTGGACGAAGCCACCGCCGCTGCTGAAGCCATGACGATGTCGCATCGGCTGAAAGATGGTCGAAACATTTTCTTCATCTCCGAAACCTGTCATCCGCAAACCATTGAAGTTGTCCGCAGCCGCGCCAAGGCGCTTGGAATTGAAATTGTCGTCGGCAATCACGAGAATTTTCAATTCAGCGAAAAAGTTTTTGGTGCGCTCGTGCAATATCCCGATACGTTCGGCGCGATCCATGATTACTCCGGCTTCACCGAAAAAGCCCACGCTGTTGGCGCAATGCTCACTGTCGCAACCGATTTGCTCGCGCTCACGCTCATCAAGCCGCCCGGCGAATTCGGCGCGGACATCGCCGTCGGCAGCGCGCAACGTTTTGGCGTGCCGCTTGGCTACGGCGGACCGCACGCCGCGTTCTTCGCCACGCGCGACGAATTCAAACGCCAGATGCCCGGACGCATCGTCGGCGTGTCCAAAGATTCACGCGGCAAACCCGCGTTGCGCCTCGCGCTCGGCACGCGCGAGCAACACATTCGCCGCGAGAAGGCCACGAGCAATATCTGCACCGCGCAGGCGTTGCTCGCGAACATGGCCTCGCTCTACGCCTGTTATCACGGTGCGGACGGCTTGAAGAAAATCGCGCAGCGCGTTCATGCACTGACGCAAATTCTCGCTGCTGGCTTGACTAAACTCGGCCACAAAGTTTCCGCGCAAAATTATTTTGATACTGTTCGCATTGAACTTGCTGGAAAAAATTCGGCGGAAATTCTGAAAATTACCGAAGCGCATCGCATGAATTTTCGCGCGATTGACGAAAAAACCATCGGCATTTCGCTCGACGAAACCACGAACGCAAATGACGTTGCGGAAATTTGGCAAATCTTTAACGGCGATAAATCTCCAGCTTTCACAGTGGCCGAACTTGCGCCAGCCAATTCGCAATTCGTAATTCGCAATTCGCAATTCCTCGCGCACAAAGTTTTCAACTCGTATCACAGCGAGACCGAGATGCTCCGCTACATCAAGCGGCTCGAATCGCGTGATCTCTCGCTCACGGCCTCGATGATTCCGCTCGGCTCTTGCACGATGAAGCTCAACGCGGCGGCGGAAATGTTTCCCGTGTCGTGGCCGGAATTCGCGAAGATTCATCCGTTCGCGCCGATCAAACAGACGCGCGGCTACCAGAAACTTTTCGAGCAACTCGAAACCTGGCTCGCCGAAATCACCGGATTCGCCGGCATTTCGCTCCAGCCCAACGCCGGTTCGCAGGGCGAATACGCCGGATTGCTCGTCATCCGCGCGTATCATGAATCGCGCGGCGACACGCATCGCAACGTCTGTTTGATTCCGACTTCCGCGCACGGCACGAATCCCGCGAGCGCGGTCATGGCCGGAATGAAAGTTGTCGCCGTCGCGTGCGATACGAACGGCAATATTGACGTCGCGGATTTGAAATCCAAAGCCGAGGCGCACAAAAATGATTTGTCGTGCCTCATGATCACTTATCCCAGCACGCACGGCGTGTTCGAGGAAACCATCCGCGAGATTTGCGAAATCGTCCACGCCAACGGTGGCCAGGTCTACATGGACGGCGCGAACATGAACGCGCAAGTCGGCCTCACCAGCCCCGGTTTCATCGGCGCGGACGTCTGCCATTTGAATTTGCACAAAACGTTTTGCATCCCACACGGCGGCGGCGGGCCGGGCGTCGGGCCGATTGGCGTGGCGGAGCATCTTGTCGAGTTTTTGCCCGGCCACAACGTCATCAACCTCGGCGGCGAAAATCCGATTGGCGCAGTCGCCGCCGCGCCGTGGGGCAGCGCGAGCATCCTCACGATTTCGTGGATGTATATCGCGATGATGGGCGCGGACGGACTGACCGAGGCGACGAAGTTCGCAATTCTAAATGCCAATTATATTTCCAAGCGGCTGGAAAAATATTTTCCGACGCTCTACCGCAGTAACGGCCTCGTCGCGCACGAGTGCATTCTGGATTTGCGCGCGTTCCACGCCACGACCGCCGAGGACGTGGCGAAACGCCTTATGGATTATGGCTTTCACGCGCCGACGCTTTCATTTCCCGTCGCCGGCACGCTCATGGTCGAACCGACCGAAAGCGAATCGAAATACGAACTCGACCGCTTCTGCGACGCGATGATTTCCATCCACGCGGAAATGACGGCGATTGAAAACGGTTCTGCCGACGCGAAAAATAATTTGCTCAAAAACGCGCCTCACACGGCAGACCAAATCGCGAGCGACAATTGGAATCGTCCTTACACGCGCGAGCAGGCGGCGTTTCCGGCGAAAGATTTGCACGACTACAAATTCTGGCCGCACGTCAGCCGTGTGGACAACGTCTTCGGCGACCGTAATCCGGTTTGCTCGTGCGCGGGGATGGAGAACTACACTTCCTAGCCACAGATTGGCACAGATGAAACACAGATAAATACTTCCCTGCGCCGTGCTGAAAAATCTGTGTTCAATCCGTGTTTCATCCGTGGCTAAAAATTGATTGCCGCATTCACCGCCGCGACGAGCGCGTTGACACGCGTTTGCAGTGGAAAATCCGACGGTGCTTCGATGGTGTAACTTTGTCGCGTCTTCTGCGTGATCATATAAAATGCTTCCGGCCAATCGGGACGGTCTTTCGGCAAAATGTTCGGGCGCACGATTCCATTTTTTGCCGGACGGCCTTCGATATTTTCGGACAAATCAATCGGGCAAATTTTTTCAACCGCAGAAATCATTTTTTCCGCGAACGAAACTTTTCCGTCGGGATTTTGTTCGTAGAGATAAAAGCCATGCGACTCCCAGTCTTCGTGCAGCAAGAGGCACAAATCAAATTTTGGCTGGCGTTCCAGCCACGCGATGTGCGCGAGAATTTCCACGGACACCGGATTCAAGTAGCCGCGATTGAGGTCAATGCCTTTTGCATTCGCGCGGGAATTCAATTGGAAGCCGATGGGATTGAGGCACGGGCAAAGCCACAGCTCCAAATGTTCCGGCCAATCATTTTCCTGCAACAATTTCAGCGCGGCAAGCGGCCCGGCGGGTTCATCGCCGTGAATGCCGGTGGAGATATAAACTCTGGCTTCCGGCTTCTGTCTTCGGGCTTCCGGTTTGCGGTGCAATGCGAACAATTTGAATTCGCCGGTGTCGTAAAATGTTTCCGACGACCAGCCGTTTTGTTGCGCCGCGATTTCGACATCGCGCAGCACGGCGCGGATATCAATCGTTTCGCCGAGATAACCGCCGAGATTTTTGCCGAGTCGCTCCATGCAGCCGCTTTTAGGGTTGGCCTTTTTCTTCGCGCGCCGCTGCGATGAATTCTTCTATCAGTTCGGTTTCAGATTCCTTGCGCCAGATTGCGACGACGGGAATGGCGGGCAGGGCGGGTTTCAGCGGAATTAATTTCAAGCGCGGTCCTTGCGGACTGCCACCAACCATGCACGCCACGCAACTCGGGACCAGCGCGAATCCGTGTCCGGCTTCGACCGCTGCCACAATGCTGGTCACGCCGTCGTGTTCGCCGACGATGCGCGGCTTGCGCCCGATGGACGCGAAAAGTTTTTCCAGCATCTCGTGGTATTCGGGATAATCCTTCCGGCTGTAGCCGAGCAGCGGTTCGCGGGAAATCTGCTCCAGCGAAATGGATTTCGATTTCGCCAGCGGATGTTTCGGCGCGACGGCCACGCAGATCGTGTAATGCGCCAGCTCCTCGATGTTCAGCCCGCGCAGCAATTTGGCCGGCGGACGGACAGTGAGCGCCACCTGCAATTTCTTTTCGCCGATCTGCGACAGCATTTCTTCCGTGGACAAATCGTGCAAGGCGAC
>DASQOZ010000097.1:0-6241 GCA_035644195.1 Candidatus Methylomirabilota bacterium
ATCTGGCGATCCAGTCTTTGCGCGTTGAATTCCTCCTTCGGGAAAAAATCCTGCGCGCCCGCGCTCACGGCCTCAACTGCGAACGTCTCATCGGAAGCTGAACCAAAAACGATGACCGGCAGTTGCGGCGCTTGAACGGCAAGTGATGTGATTTGAAACAAACTCGCCGCATTTTGAACAGCAGGTTCAAATAAAACGGCGCAAAAAGAATTTTTTTCGATCGTGGAAATGGCGTTGTCGAACGTGGAGACTTCGATTGTTCCTCCAGTTTTGCGTATCGCATCGGCCACGTCGTCCGCAAAGCGCCTGTCATTGCCAATGAACAAAATTTTCAGCGGTTCGGCTTCCATTTCAATTTTTCTCCACGAAAGCATACACGGATGTTGGCCAGCCGCAAGTCGCATGCAGTCCAGCCATCGGCAAATCGCCTTTCCAAAAGCGCGCCGCCGATTTAAGCTGGCGTCCTGAAAAAATGCCGAGCGTTTTCATAAAAACATACGGTTGCCAGATGAACGAGCGCGATAGCGAAGCCGTCGCCGCCCAACTCGTCGCCAAAGGTTATTCGCTCGCGCCGTCCGAAAACTTTGCGGACGTGATTTTATTGAACACTTGCAGCGTCCGCGATTTTGCGGAACAAAAAGCCATCGGCAAAATGCAAAACCTCGCCGCCGACGTTCGCAAAAATCGTCCAAACGTCGTGCTCGGCTTCATGGGCTGCATGGCGCAGAGCAGGGGACAAGAATTGGTTGATAAACTGCCCGACGTGGATTTGGTCATCGGCACGCAGAAATTTCACCGCACGGCAGATTACCTCGACGAAATCATTTCCGGCACGCGCGAAAAAATCGTGGACGTGAAAGCTGAAGAAAAAAGCGAGGCGACGATTCGTGAACATTTGCTCAATGGCAATTCGCAAAAATCCGTCAGCGCGTTCGTCAGCATCATGCAAGGCTGCAACCAGTATTGCACCTTTTGCATCGTGCCTTACACGCGCGGCGAAGAACGCAGCCGCGCGATTCCCGACATTGTAAATGAATGTCGCGAACTCGTTTCGCGCGGTGTGAAGGAAATCACATTGCTCGGCCAGATTGTTACGAGCTACGGCAAGCGCGACTCATCACTCACCACTCATCACTCATCACTTTCTCCATTCGTTCAACTCCTCGAAGCCGTTCACGAAATTGACGGACTCGAACGCATCCGTTTCACCTCGCCGCACCCGAAAGGTTACGGCGACGATTTGATTGACGCCTACGCGCGGCTGCCGAAATTGTGCGAGAGCGCGCACATTCCTGTCCAAAGCGGCAGCGACCGTGTTTTGAAACTCATGCACCGCGGCTACACGCGCGAAAAATTCCTCGGCATCATAAAAAAATTGCGCGCGGCTAACCCGGAAATTGGAATCACGACGGACATCATCGTCGGCTTTCCCGGCGAAACGGAAAAGGATTTCGAGGAAACGCTTTCGCTCGCGCGCGAGGTGGAGTTCGACAACGCCTACATCTTCAAATACTCGCCGCGCCGAGACACGCCCGCCGCCGCAATGCCCGATCAAGTGCCGCAGAAAATCCGCGAAGAACGAAATCAGCAATTGCTTGAAACTGTCAACGAAATCGGAAAGCGCAAATATAATTCTTTCGTCGGGCGGCAGACCCAAATTCTCGTTGAAGGGCCGAGCAAGAAAAACGCGGCGCGGATGTCCGGCCGCACGCGCTGCAACAAGATTGTTTTGTTCGACGGCTCGGAACGGCATCGCGGCCAGATCATGGATTTGAAAATCACGCGCGCCGGTTCCTTCACGCTTTATGGCGACCCGGCGATTGTGAATTTATAAATTTCGAAATTCTTCCTCGGTCAAACCGGACTGTTTCAGAATCGAACGGAAAGTTCCCGTCGGAATGTCGCCCGGATGCATCGCCACATAAGTTTGACGGCCATTGGCGTGCCTCAAAACGGCGTGCGAACCGGATTGTCGTTTGACGACGAAACCCGCGCGCTGCAATTTTGCCAAAGCTTCACGCGCTTTGTAAGGCATCGTCGGGAAGTTCGAGAGTTGAGAACAACGATTCGGACGGAGCGGAAATGGTTTCGCCGTTGGCGCGTTTTTCCGACAGCCACAATTTGAGCAGATCGGCGGCGGATTCGCGCGCACCTTCGATTCCCAAGCCGTGCGTGGTGAGGCTCAAGCTCGGAATGTGCGCGTAATAATATCCGGCGGGAAAACCGGCGTCTTGAACTTTTTCAAAAACAACGCTGAAGTTCATTCCAGAAAGATACGGCTCAAATAGCAAACGTCAAAATGAAAATCACGCGCGCCGGTTCCTTCACATTTTACGGCGACCCCGGCAATTATGAATTTGTAAGAGAGAAGCCGAGTGATCTTAATCCGTAGATTTGTCGGATGACTTGTCCTGTTTGGCATCGAGTTGAACTTTAAGAACGGTTGAAAAAATATTCAGTCCTGCAAGAAACCACCACACGAATACAAAAATAAACCAGTGAAGCACTTCGGTGGTTCTAACCAAAGCCTTGTTATAGTCTTGCAAAAGTTTAAGCAAATTTTCTGGCGATTGAATTTCACCCACGGTTTTCGGGAATCCAAACGTGCTAATCACAGGTGTGCATGGCAAAAGCATCCAAAGCATGATCAAGAAAGCGCCGACTGCAATGCTCATCAGTTTGAAAATGGCGATTGAAGCATGGAATTTGTTTTTGATTCGCAACTTGATCCAAATGAGCGTGATGGATAGAGGCAAGCCAATGATGAGCATTATCCAAGGAAGCAATTTATATAAGTCGGTGTCGGGATACATAACGCTACGCTATTTTGAAGGAAACGGTTTGTCCAGTTTGAAATTTTTTGTGTTCATTCGTGTCAATTCATGGTTAGCTTTCTAAAATGAAATTGTCACTTTTGTCCATTTTGCTCGGCCTCGGTCTGGGCGCGCCGCAAATTTATGGAATTCTTAATCCGCAAAAATTCGCGGCATCCGTCCGCAGATTTCCGCGCAATTTGACCGCCGGCATTTTTCTCATGCTGCTCGCCACGGCGTGGTTCGCATGGAACGTGAACGTCGAACCGATTTCAGATTTTTCCGCGTTCAAACCTTATATGCTCGCCGCATTTATCGCCGTCGGAGTTTTATCGTGCATTTACGTTCAGGATTTTTTGTCCGTGCGCGCATTGGCCGTTTTATTTTTGTTACTGGCAAAATTGATGGTGGATACTGGCCGTCCGCATTTGGGCTATTCAAAATGGGTTTTGGTCATCCAAATCTGGGCTTACGTTCTGATCGTCGCGGGAATCTGGTTCACCGTCACGCCGTGGAAATTGCGCGATCTGCTGAATTGGGCGACGGCGACCGAAACGCGAATTAAAATTGGCAGTTCAATCAGGCTCTTGTTCGCGCTGTTCGTTTTAATTCTCGGATTGACCGCGTTTCACGCGATGTAATTTTTCATGAACGTTGCGGACATCAGAAGAGATTACGCTCTCAGCGACTTGCAGCGCGCGGAACTGGATGCGAATCCACTGGCGCAATTTGAGAAATGGTTTGCGCAAGCCGCCACTCAAAAATCGGATTCTTATTTTCGCAGGATTGGCATCGCGCTTTTCAAATTGTGGCACGCGATTCTCGGCCACACGCCGCCGGATGTGAACGCGATGGTTCTGGCGACCGTGGACAAAAATGGAATTCCTTCCACGCGCACGGTCTTGCTCAAGGGTGTGAACGAACGTGGCTTCATTTTTTACACGAATTACGACAGCCGCAAAGGGCGCGAACTTTTAGAAAATCCGAATGCGTCGCTGACTTTTTATTGGCCGGATTTGGAGCGGCAGATTTGCATCGCCGGTCCGGTCGGAAAAATTTCCCGCGATGAATCGGAAAGATATTTCAAATCGCGTCCGCGTGGCAATCAACTCGCGGCTTGGGCGTCAAATCAAAGCGACGCGGTCAAAGACCGCGCCGCACTCGAAACGCATTGGAATGAAATGGAAAAGAAATTTCCAAACGAAGTTCCGTTGCCGCCGAATTGGGGCGGATACGTTTTGAAGCCGGAGCGGATTGAATTCTGGCAAGGGCGTCCAAGCCGTTTGCACGACCGTTTTCAATACGCGATACAAGCGGACAATTCCTGGAAACTGGAACGCCTCGCACCGTAAAAAAGTGGGAGACGACGTAAGGAGTCTCATTTCAAAAACGAATTGATCAGAGCCTTGTCACCTCGGCTCCTACAATTATTTTTCTTCCGCAGCGGCGTCTTCCTTGTCCTCGCCGACGACCGGCGCGATGGCTTGAAGTTTGTCCTTTTCGGCGAGGTTCACGAGCTTGACGCCTTGCGTGTTGCGTCCGGCTTCGCGGATGCCTTGCACGGGGATTCGCACCATCTGGCCACCGACGGTGATCAACATGATTTCGTCGTTGTCGCGGACTGTCAGCGCGCCGATGACCGCGCCGGTCTTCTCGTTCGTCTTCATCGTGATGATGCCTTTGCCGCCGCGCGATTGGATGCGGTATTCCTCGAAATCAGTCCGCTTGCCAATTCCATTTTCGCCCGCGACCAAAAGTTTTGCGTCGGGAACGACAATCGCCAGCGCAACCACTTCGTCGCCTTTGTAAAGATTGATGCCGCGCACGCCGCCGGCGGGACGGCCCATCGGACGCGCGTCTTCCTCGTCAAAACTGATGCTCATGCCGTCGCGCGTGATGAGGACAACTTTGTCCTTCCCCGTGGTGAGCTTCACTTCGATCAGGTTGTCGCCTTGATCAATGCCGATGGCGATGATGCCGCCTTTGCGGACATTCGCAAAATCAGCCAGCGCAGTTTTTTTCACGGTGCCTTGTTTCGTCGCAAAGAAAATATAGCCGGGCTGCTCCCAGGTGATGTCTTCTTTGTCGGCGTTCGTTTTTGAAAGGACGCGGATGAGCGCGGCGACATTTTCGCCCGCCTTCAATTCCAAAAGATTTGCGATGCTCCGGCCTTTCGCGGCGCGTCCCATGTCGGGAATTTCATGCACGCGCTCGACATACACGCGCCCGGTGTTCGTGAAGAACATCAAATAATCATGCGTGCTCGCGGTGAACAGATGCTCGATGAAATCCTTGTCCTCGTCGGTCGCGGCCTCGCGCGTGGTCATCCCGATGACGCCTTTGCCGCCGCGCCGTTGCGAGCGGTAACTGGAAACATTCGTGCGTTTGATGAGACCGTTATGCGTGAGCGTGATGATGACGCCTTCGTTCACGATCAAATCTTCGATGGCGATTTCACCTTCGTCAGGAACAATCTGGCTCTTGCGCGGCGTGGCGTATTTTTCTTTGATGACCTTCAACTCATTTTTGATGATGGTCATCACGCGCGATTCCTTGGCAAGGATGTCCAGCAAATCCTTGATGCGCTCGAGCAATTCTTTGTATTCGCCCTCGACCTTGTCAATTTCCAGCGCGGTCAGTTGATACAAACGTAATTCCAGAATCGCGTCCACCTGCCGCTCGGTCAGCGCGTATCGGCCTTTGTCCAGACGTGTCTCGCTGCGAATCAAAATTCCCCAGCGCTCGACCTGTTTTTGCGTCCACTCAAACGCGAGCAATTTCACGCGCGCTTCCTCGCGCGTCTTGGATTTGCGGATGATGGCGATGAATTCGTCCAAATTCGCCAGCGCGATGAGATAACCTTCGAGCAATTCGGCGCGCTCCTCGGCCTTCTTCAATTCAAAGCGCGTGCGGCGCAAAACGACTTCGCGGCGGTGCTCGATGTAGCACTGGATCATTTCCTTGAGCGTGAGCGTCTTCGGTCTGCCGTGGTCAATTGCGAGCGAATTGACGCTGAACGAAACTTCCAGCTGCGTATGCTTGTAAAGATTGGCGATGACGACCTTGGGATTGCCGTCGCGTTTCAGTTCCATCACGAGCCGCGTGTTTTCGTCGGACTCGTTGCGCATCGCGGAGATTTCCGTGATGATTTTTTCGTTCACCAGCCCGGCGATTTTTTCCTCGAGCGCCGCGCGGTTGACGTTGAACGGAATTTCGGTGATGACGAGCTGCTCGCGGTTGCCCTTGATTTCCTCCGAGCCGACGCGCCCGCGCAACTTCACGCTGCCCTTGCCGGTCGTGAAATAATTCTTGATGCCCTCGACGCCGCAGATCATTCCGCCGGTCGGAAAGTCCGGGCCTTTGATGAATTTCATCAACTGCGCGATGGTGATCTCCGGGTTGTCAATCTGCGCGCAGATGCCGTCAAT
>DASQOZ010000098.1:0-34440 GCA_035644195.1 Candidatus Methylomirabilota bacterium
ATCCGCGCCGGTTGCGATGATGTGAGTTTCCACCTGGCCGCCAGCAGTCGTGATCTGGTCGGAAACGGCATCGGCGGCTTCTTTGGTGGCGTTGTGCAAAATGATTTTCGGCAATTCATTTGTGTTGAAGTTGCCAAGAACTTTTTCAACGGCGCGCAGATTTTTTCCCATGCCAGTCAAAACGACATCGCATGTGACGCCATCCTGCCGAACATCAGTCGTGTGACAAGCCGCGCAACCGTTCGCTCGATAAACCTGCAAACCAAGCGTCGCATCACCGGTGCGTTGAACCGGATAAACACCAGAACCATTGAGAATTTCAGTTTGCTTCGCCGTGCCGAGTTGTGAAATTGCTCCGATGACAAATCCGCCGAACGAAGCACCGAGCGCAACGAACACCGCGAGAAAAATCGGGAAACTACTTTTCACGATTTCACCTCCGCAGTCGCAAGCGGCGCTTTCACGGCTGCGATACAAGTTTTCAGCAGGCCGAATTTCCATTTGGCTGTCATGACAAAAATGTTTGCGGCGAACAGCAAACTGCCGAGCAGCAGGAGCAGCAAACCGGTCGTGCTAAACCGAAAAGCCACCAGCGTTGCGTTAGACACGTCGGCAAAGGCAACAGCCGGATTTGAAAGTTTCAATCCTTGTTCGATTCCAGCAACAGCGAGCGAGCCGACGAGCAAAACGAGTCCGGCAATGAAACACCAATGTTGCACGCGAACAAATTTCGGAAAAGGCAATTCAAAGCCCATGATGCGTGGCAACAATTCGTAAATCGCGCCGAGCATCACGATGGCGAAGAAGCCGAGAAGCTGTAATTGCGTTTGCGCCGGACCGAACCATGTGAATTCCACGATGCGGCTGATTTGCGGACACGCCTGCGCGATGAAGATGATACCGGACAAAATAAAAGCCGCCGTTCCAAATTTGACGAAGCAAAATGATCCGCCTTTGCATTGCGTGTTCGCGCCACGAACAGTTTTGAAAGAAATTTTTGCAACCGCAATCAACTGAATTATCAACAGCGCCGAAGCAACAGTGCTTACTGCGGGCAACCATGCCGGAACCGGCGCGCCTTGAGGAATGCCGCACCACGTTCCGAAAATGATCAGCGTCCAGAACGCAAACAGCGCGAGATAATGATTATGCAGCATCCGTCCGGCGAATTTCGGCAGGAAATAAAACGCCGTTCCGATGCCGACGAGTGCGAGCCAGACGAAAATCAGATTGTTCGCGAACCACCAGTCAATCACGGCTTGCGCGACGCCGCGAACCGGTGAAATCACGAGGAAGAAATTCGCCGTGGCATAAATACATGGAAACCAAAGGAGCGCCGCCAGTAAAAACCAATGCGAGACGTGCAATTCGCGATGATGCCGCCAGCCGAACGTCGCAAATGCGGAAATTGCAATCAGCACAAACGCCGCGAGCAGCAAAACGGAAGCGCCGCGTCCGTATTCGAGCCACAAAAATCCAGTGCTGCCACCAGACAAAATCACCAGCGTTCCGACGACTACGCCGATATGCCAGATATTCGCCGCAACAATCGGCAGAAGCGAAAGACAAATTGGCGTCTGGCTCAAGCGCACAAAAATCCAAAGCATCACGCCGAGCGCGGCAGGAATGCAAAAGCCGTAGAGAATTAAATCATTCGCCGCCGGTTGAACACGTCCATAAGTCAGCCACGCGCAATTGGCGAGCATATCGGGCTTGTGAAATGTCAGCGAGGCGACGATTGACAGCGCGAGTCCAAGAACGAGCCACAGCGCTGCGCCACCAAACAACGCAAGCAGCGGCACGCGGCAGGACGCGTCAATTTCTGAAACGGCGCAAATTTTTTGTTCGTTATGGTTCATTCGAATTTACTGGGCTTCGGCGCGGTTTTTGGCGCGGGCGCGGCGGCCTTTTCAGCGCGCGCTATCAAATCAGCACGAGCTTGCGCGGGATTTTGCCATTCGCGTTCGGCCATTTGCATCGCGGTTTCAATCGGCAGCCGCACGATGCCGCGCTTTTCATCAATCCAACCCGGATTCACGAGCGCGTTATTTTCCGTCTTGCGAATTTCTGCCAGCGATTTTGAAATGGCCGCGCCACGGTCGGCGTCAATCGCCGGAACAGAAATGGAAAATTTCACAATCGCGATGAGCGCGATGAAAATCACAAACGCGATGACAAATCCAATGGCTGCGCCGGACGCGCGATTTACATTTTGATGATTCATCGGTCGCCTCCGTTGGCCGGCAACGTGTCCGGTATTTCTTCCGGCTCGAGCGCGACGCCCATTGCTTCGAGCACGCGCGGGTCGCGTTGCGGATACGGCGGATGGCTGGCGAATTTTTTGAGGAACACCCACGCGAGAAATCCGCCCATGAACATCATGCAGCCGACTTGCACCGGCAGCCATTTGACCGGATAGCCGTTTGGATTTGCGGCGGGCAAAATGTTGAATCCCAAATCCACAAAATTCATCAGCCATGCCCACGCGCAAACCGGCAGCATGATTTTGAAATTCGATTTCACGCTGACCGGCAGCAAAATGAAAAATGGCAACACGCAATGTCCGAAAATTAAAATCATGCTCACGCAAAACCACGAACCGTGCTCGCGGATAAGGTAATAAAATGTTTCCCCCGGCATATTCGCGTTCCAGACGACGAAGTATTGCGCGAACTCGGCGTAGGCTTGAAACAACGTGAGCGCGAAAAACAAGACACCGATGAAATAGAATTGATGGTCGTGCAACACGCGGTCGAGGATGCGCTGGCGTTGCAACAACACCGCAAGGATGTAAATCGTCGCGAGTGAAATCCACGCGCAGTTGGCAAAAAAGTAAACGCCGTAAATTGCGGAGAACCATTGGTATTGCAGCGCTTTCATCCACAGCACGGCGGAAAATGTCATCGTCAATGCGAGCGCGACGATTCCCCAGCCGGAATGAAATCGCATTTTTTGCGTGCAAAGCGGATCGCCGGTCACGTCCTGTCGCAGCGACCAGTAACGTAGCCGCGATGAGAGCAACCACCAAATCGCGAAGAAAATCGCCGAGACAATCACAAAACCAGCGCAGGTGAAAACCGGCCAGCGCGCCTGAATCAATTCATCCGACTGCGGCAGCGTCAACCAACGATAAATTTTTGGCGCGAGCAAAATGATTGGCAGAAATAAAATTGCCAGCCATGGGAACAAAAGCGATGCGATGTGTTCGTTGACGCGGCGTATGGCAATCGACCAGCCGGCGTCGGTCAAATGATGGACGGTCACGAAGAACAGCGCGCCGAGCGCAACGGTCAGATAAAACATGAACGCGAGCAGCCATGAAAATCCGAATTGCGTTCCGCCGTCGTATTTCAAACTCACGAGCAGGCCAATCGCAGATAAAATTCCGCCGAGCGTCATCAAAACAGCAGGCATTTTTCGCCAGCCGGACAAATCCAGCGGCGGCGGCAAATGAGTTGTTTCGTTCGAACTCATAATTTCATTTGAAAGCGGCGCGTTGTGCGGGCGGCAAATCGTCAACCGTCCCGAGACGGCTCAATTGCAGCGCGCGCAAATAGGAAATAATCGCCCAGCGATCTCCGGTTGAAACGAGCGGGCCGTAAGCGCCCATTGTGTTTTTACCGTGCGTGATTGTGTTGAAAATTTCGCCGTCGGTCATTTCGACGATGCGTTTGTCATGCAGATTGGCGACAGCGGGCATTGCGCCGATTGTTTTGATGATGCCGTTGCCGTCGCCGAGTTTGCCGTGGCACGGCGCACAATAAATGTCGAAGCGTTCGCGTCCGCGCGCGAGCAACTGCGCATCCACACGAAGCGGATTGGTTTCGATAAAATTCGTCGTGCCGGAGATTTTTCCACTATTGACCGGCGAATCTTCAAACAAATAAACCGCGCCATTGATTGTTTGAATCGGTGTGCCGCGCGCGATTGTTCCGGCAGGCGGCAATTGCGAACTGACGCCGTTCGCGAAAAAACCGTTCGGCTTTTGCGGACGCAATTTCAATTGGCGATCCATGTCGGAAAAAACTTCCAACGGCGGTTTGCGTGATATGCGACCGGGCAATCCAAGGACAGCAAATAAGGCCGTCGAAAGGACGATGACCGCAATCAAAATGGAGACGAGGTAACGCATCAATCGTTGTCCTCCACGATTTCGATGTGCGCGCCGCCGAGCGATTCGAGCAGCTTGCGGGTTTCGGTCTCGGAAAATTTCGGGTCGTTCGCGCCGATGACGATGAAAAATTTATCGCGTGTCGCCAGAGAGAAGCGCGGATTTTTGAACAGCGGATGATGCCAGCGCGGCAATTGGTTCGTCGCGAACATGCCGACGAGCGCGCCAATCGCGCCGCCCATGATGAGCATGATATATGCGGGCACGAAAGTCATCGGCACGCTGAACATCGGCTTGCCGCCGACGATCAGCGGATAATCGAACGCGTTCGCGAACCAAATCAATCCGACGACGGACAAAAATGCGCCGCCACCGAATGCAAGCGCGAACCAGCCGACGAGTGAATTTTTGTAGCCCATCACCTTTTCCATGCCGTGAATCGGAAATGGAGTGAACACATCCCAGCGGCGATAGCCGGCGTCGCGGACGCGTTTGGCCGCTTCCAAAAGCACCGTAGCGGAATTGAATTCAGCGATGAGGCCGTAGGATTTCATTTCGCGCGTCCTTTCGGCTTGTGATATGGGTTAGCATCGGGCATCACGGCTTTGACTTCGGCCATCGCGATCATCGGCAGAAATTTCACGAACAGCAGATACATCGTGAAGAACACGCCGAGCGTGCCGATGAACGTGCCGGCGTCCACCCACGTCGGAAAAAAGATTCCCCAGCTTGACGGCAGAAAATCCTGGTAGAGCGAGCCGACGACAATGACAAATCGTTCGAACCACATGCCGACGTTGATGCACAGGCCGATGATAAAAATGAGTTTCAGATTTTGCCGCGCGCGCTTAAACCAAAGCAGTTGCGCGAGGCCGACGTTGACCAGAAGCATGATCCAGCCGCCATACCAATATGTATGGCCAAAAAGCCGATGGCCGAAAACCCAGCGTTCGTAAGTGTCACCGGAATACCACGCAACGAAAAATTCCATCAGGTAAATATATGCAATAATGAGGCTGCTCATGAGCGTGAGCTTGCAGACACGGTCAATGTGCCGTTGCGTAATGACCTCTTCGAGATGACAAAGTTTGCGCAGCGGAATCAGCAAAACCAAAACCATGCCGAAGCCGCAATACACCGCGCCGACGACGAAGTAGAGCGGGAAAATCGTCGCGTGCCAGCCCGCGAGCATCGAAGTGCAGAAATCCAGACCGACGATGGAACTCACCGTGAACACGAGCAGCGTCGCAAGTCCGGCGAGAACGACGTAGGCTTTTTCGTAATTGTGCCATTGCCACGCCGAGCCGGTCCAGCCCATCGCAAAAATTCCAAAAATAAATTTTCGCGGGCGCGTCGTTGCACGATCACGGAATGCGGCGAGGTCGGGAATCATTCCCATATACCAGAACAACGTTGAGACGACGAGATAGGTGTTGACCGCGAAAACGTCCCACATGAGCGGCGAACGGAATTGCGGCCACAGGCCGTTTGAATTCGGAATCGGGAACATGAACCAGTCGAACCACGCGCGGCCGACATGGATGCCCGGATAAAGTCCGGCCATCATCACGGAAAAAACCGTCATCGCTTCGGCGGCGCGGCCAATCGTCGTGCGCCAATGTTGCCGCGTCAGGAAAAGCATCGCTGAAATCAACGTTCCCGCGTGCGCGATGCCGATCCACCAGATGAAATTCACGATATCCCAGCCCCACATGACAGGCGCGCGATTTCCCCAAACGCCGACGCCGGTTGAAATTTGATAAATCAGCATCGTCGGCAAAACGACTGCGGCGCAAAATCCAGAAATCGCAATTGAGATAATCCACCACTTTGGAATTTTACCTTCGGCGAACGCGGACAATTTGTCCGTCAACGCGCCGAGGCCGCGATAATTTTCGACGACGGGCGCGCGGCGCAATTCCGCCGGCGGCGCGAGCACTTTCAAATTGGTGGCGGATTCAGCCATCAGCTATTTCCTTTCCCGACGGTTTCGCCCTTATGATTTTCGTATTCTTCCGAACTGAAAGGCTCGTGATAATCCGGCATTTTCGGATTTGGATTTCGGATACGCGCCAAATACGTCGTGCGCGGCTTCGTCAACAAATCGCCGAGGACGGAATAATTCAACGGCTGCGCTTTCAATTTTGAAACCGTGCTGTCCGGGTCGCTGACATCGCCAAAAACAATCGCCTGCGCCGGACACGCCTGCTGGCACGCCGTTTTCGGAATCGTGCCTTCCGATTCTTTCAAGCGAACGTCTCCGCTCGCGCCAGCTTTGACCTTCTGCGCAATTTTCGCCTGCTCGATTCGCTGCGTGCAGTAAGTGCATTTTTCCATCACGCCGCGCATACGAACCGTCACGTCGGGATTTTTTGCCATCTTTAGCAAATCCCATTCGTCTTCGGGGCGCATCGTCGCTTCGCGGTCTTTCCACCACGTCGCCAAATCCCATTTGCCATTCGATTTGTGCGTGAGCGGCGTCGAATAAACCGGCCCTTTCAATTCTTCCAGCGGACGCTTGTTGTAATCAAAAAAGTTGAAGCGCCGGACTTTGTAAGGGCAATTGTTCGAGCAATAACGCGTGCCGATACAACGGTTGTAAGCCATCACGTTCAAGCCTTCCGCATCGTGAACCGTCGCGTTGACCGGGCAAACGTTTTCGCACGGCGCGGCTTCGCAATGCTGGCACAGCATCGGCTGATTCACCGCCTGCACGTCGTCAATCCATTCTTCGAACTGCTGCGCATCGTCGCGCTGATACGCGTCCGACGGTTTCTTGCGCTTCGGATCAGTCGTGAAATAACGGTCAATGCGCATCCAGTGCATTTCGCGACCGCGATGCACCTGATCTTTGCCAACGATGGGAATATTGTTCTCGCTCTGGCACGCGACAACGCAAGTGCCGCAGCCGACGCACGAACTCAAATCAATCGCCATGCCCCATTGATGCAACGCCGTCTTCTTCGCCTCGTCGAGTGGATTTGGATAAAGCGGCGCGACAATCGGCGGCTCTTTGCCGTGCATTTCCTGCGCGAACTTCGGCGACTTCTGAAATTCTTCGAGATTTCCTTCGCGCACTGCCGGACGACCTTCCATTGACCAATGCGATTGCGTCGTCGCAATCAAATGCGTTTCGCCGGTCTTGCGAATTGTCGCGCCGGTCTCGATATATTTGCCAGAGAAAATTTTGTAAGCATTGAAGCCGACGCCACTGCCGACGCGTCCGGCTTTTTCGCGACCGTAACCAAGCGCAAGCCCGAGCGAATAATCCGCCATGCCCGGCTGAACCCAAGTCGGGCCGGAAACTTTTTTTCCGTTCAATGAAATTTCAACGACGTCGCCGTTCGCCACGCCCAGATCGCGCGCCGTTTTGCGGCTGACGAGCACGGCGTTGTCCCAGGTGATTTTCGTGACCGGATCGGGCAACTCCTGCATCCATCCGTTGTTCGCGTAACGCCCGTCGTCCACTTTTGCATCGCGATAGAAAATGACTTCAAGATTATTAGTAGAAAGCGAATTGCCTTTCCCTTCGATGTTTGGAATTTTCCCAACAAATTTCCCGATCGGAAATATTCCCTCGTATAAAACAACAGAAAAACCGCTAAATAAAAATTTCTTCCAATATTCTTCAGGATTTATTCCATCCCAAACTCCGATGGTTGTCTGGCGAACAATGTCGTATGGACTCGTTTGTGATTCGCCAGCAAGTCGCGCGAGAAACTCCAATTCCTGCAAACCATTGAACAACGGTTGAATCAACGGCTGAATTGGAACAAGGTTTCCATCGCTGGTTTTGGCATCGCTCCAAGATTCGAGATAATGAGCCGCAGGGAAGTTCCAATTTGATTTTTCTGCCGTTTCGTCTTCGTAGTAGCCAAGACGAACAACTGTCTTCGGCTTTTGCGTCCAACCTAAATCGTAAGCCGGATTTCCGCCAAGAATGATGAGCGTGTCAGTTGCGCTGTCAAAATTCTTGAAGTCTGCGCCAGCAATCTCGGGCGTTGGAATTAAATTCACCGTGTTGTAAATCGCACCAAGCGCAGAATTGATTGCGTGCGCGAGCAAATGAACTTCAATCGGCTGGCGCTGACCGGCAACAACCAAGGCATTTTTTCCAGCCGCTTGCAAATCGCGCACGCATTCGTAAATCCATTGCACATTAACGCCCGCAATTTCACGAACAATTCCTGAATGACCTTGGCAAAGCCCCAAAACATCGCTGGCAATTTCCGCAACTGCACTTGCCGCCACGCGCAAACGATGATCCGCATTTGCACCAGTCAAAGTGAAAAGCGATTCCACTGCATAAAGCCGACTCATGCCGTCGCCCGCTTTGCGTCCAGCGGCAAATTTGCGGATGTGATTGTGCGCGTCGTCTTCACCGCCGAGAAAATCGCAGTTAAGCGACAGGATGACTTTCGCCTTGTCGAAATTGAAAACCGGACGGACAGACTGCCCGAACGCTTGCGTCGCCGCGCGTTGATGGATTCCAGAATCAATCGCGTCGTAAGTGAACCATTTCGATTTCGGAAATTTCTGCGCGATGATTTTTTGCAGCCGCGCGCGCGACGGCGATGTGCTGCTTTCGGACAGAAACGCCAGACCTTCACCGCCGTTCGCAGAAAATTTCTTCGACAAATCGTCGAGCGTTTTCAACGCCTCGTCGCGCGAAACGATTTTGCCGTCGTTTTTGAAATGCCGCGCGCGGTCGGGATCGTAAAGATTCAGGATTGAAGCCTGCGCGTAACGATCCGTGCCGCCGTTGCCGCCGGGATACAGCGAGTTGCCTTCAATTTTTATCGGACGGCCTTCGTAGGATTTGACGACGAGCGGAATCGCGCCGTTGCGCGTCGGCATCGCCGTCGCAAAATATTCCGACTTGCCATAAACGTAATCTTCCGGCTGCTTGCCGAACGGTTCCAGTTTTTCTTCTGGACGACGACATCCGGCTCCGGCCAAACCCAATCCCGCCAGCGCAAACGATGCCGACATGATTTTCAGGAAATGCCGCCGCGAAACGTCATCGGTAAATTCACTCGCGCCTTTCGGAAATTCGCGATGAAGCCACTCCTTGAACTCCGGCGTGTCCGCCAGTTCATCCATGCTGCGCCAGTAGCGTTTGCCCGTCGCTTGCGTCGGAGTTGAATTGGTTGAATTTGAATTCATCATGCAGTCACAACGTGACGACCGAAAATAGCCCGCCGTTTTAACGGCGGGAAAAGGCATCGAAGAAAACCGAGTCCCGGAGGGACGACAGAAAATTTCTGCCGCCCCTGCGGGGCTTTACCATCTTCTTCATTTATCCCGCGGTTGAAACTGCGGGCTATTGTCATTTGTCCCTGCGGGACGAAAATTGATTCGCGATAACGCTCATTTGTGAACGCCAATCGTAAATCGTAAATCGTAAATCGTAAATTTTTCATCGGTGACACGCTGAACAACTTTGCAGCGATTCCACGCGCATATGTTCAACCAGTTTTTTGCCTTCGACCGTTTGCAAATGCGCGGCTTCAACGCCATTCGTGCTCCACGTCCAGCCGAGGTCGGTGACCTTGTCCACAGGGCGGATGTGTTCCGCCGGAGCGCGATGGCAGTTGAGACAAAAACTCATGCTGAACGATTTGGCGTGGCGCACCTCGTCCATCTGGTCAATGCGCCCGTGACATTCCACGCAACTGATGCCGCGTGTGACGTGGACGGAATGGTTGAAATAAACGTAATCCGGCGTGATGTGAACCTGCACCCACGGAATCGGCGTATTGTTCGTCGCGCCGGCGCGGACGATGGCGAGGCGCGGATCATCTTTCAAAACTTGATTATGACAAATCATGCACGTCGAAGCCGCCGGAATATTTGCGACCCACGATTTTTCCACGCCGCTGTGACAGTAACGGCAATCCATTCCCAATTCGCCCGCGTGGACTTTGTGCGAGAACGGAACCGGTTGGACGGGTTGATAACCGACTCGCGTGTATTTGGGAGTGAAGTAAAAAGTGACGGCGACCGTCACTACTCCGCCGACAACGGCAAGGATGATGACGATCCATAACGGCAACCAATTTGTCCATTTCGGAAAAATCGCTGACATTTCAAGCGGCCATGCGGCCAAATCCGACAATTAAAAAAGACACGTTTGATCCAAAACCGTGTCGAAGGCAGATATTATTTTAATTGCTTGGCTGTGTGCAAGAAAAGTTTGTGAAAAATTTCACTTACCGCCTTCGACTTGACGCTGTAAAAATTATTTCGCCGGATTTTTTGCCGCCTGCGCCGCGACCAATTGGCCGAGCAGTCCGGAATTTGCGGGAATCAACGTTATCTCCGCCTGACTATCAATGACGTTTTGCGTTTCGAGCGCCTGGAACAACGCGTCGGAAACTTCCTTGTCCTTCGAAATTTCCTGCAACGCTTCGCCGACGATATGCGGACGCATGGCGGCGGCCTTGGCGAATTCGATGGCCGCCTGCCGTTCCGCCGTGCTCGTGATGATGCTGACCTGATTCGCGCCGGCCTGTTTGATGGCGGCAGTCACCTGTCGCAAACGGTTCACGACCTTCGCCTCGATCTGGCCGATCATGCCGGCATCGCGAAAATGGACTTTGCGGATGTAGACCGAGCCGAGTTGATAACCCCATTCGTTGGACTTGGGCGAAACTTCGTCGCGCACGGTCTGGCTCATCGTGTGCCGGTCTTCGAGCATTTTATCGAGCGGCAGATTGCTCAAGCAACGGACGGTGGAATTGCTGACGTTCGCCGCGAGCGAACCACGCGGGTCGGCGTTCTTGAACAGATACGAAATCGGGTCGCTGATGGACATTTCATACCAGATGCCGATGCCCATCGGCGCGCCTTCCTCGGAATTCACCGGCTGGCTGCGCAGATACGTCTGGTCGAGGCGCAAATCCAGTTCAAAACATTTGCCGAGAAAATTCACGATGACCGCCTTCGGGCCGAGTTTGGCGATGAGAATATGCAGGCCGGGTTCGTTCAACACCGTCACGACCTTGCCGAACAGCATATAAACCTTGCAACTGCCTTCGGTGACGATGGTGTAAAGACCGAACAGCCGCGCGAATCCCATCAACATCGGCACAAGAATGGTGCAACCGACGAGCGTGACGAAAAATGCGATGCCGAAAGTGGCGAGATTCATGATTTCACCTCCATGATGATTTGTTTTGCGCGACTGTAGAGCGAGAGGCGCACGTTGCGAATGTAAGATTGCAACGCACCATCCCCTGCTCTTTTCAAATCCGCAAGCTGCTCCGTCAATTGCCGCAACGGCTCGACTTCCGCCTGCGCCTTGAGCGTTTCAATTTCAACCGCGCGTTTGGATTGCTCAATCTTTTGGTCAGCCGTCGCTTGCGCGAGGCTGATGTCGGACGAAACCTGATTGTGCGCCGTGTTGATCGCCGCCAGCGCGGACTCGACTTCCTGCGGCGGATTGATTTCGGTTATCAGCGACGCGTCCAGCACGATTCCGTAGCGCGCTTCGGACGAGCGGCATTCGTTATCCATGTGTTCGTTGATGTCGCGAAGATTTTTTCGCAGGTCATTGATGGAAATGCCCGTGACGACGAGCGCTTCGGGGTCGGGATTTTTCGGCGCTTCAAAATTCGCGATGCGTTCGCGCAGCACCGAAATAAAATAACCCATGACATGGCTGATGGGATGTTTCACGCCGAACAGATACGCGTAAAGATTTCGCTCCGAGACACGATAACGGAGTTGACCGGACAATCCCGTGTTCAATTGGTCTTTCGTCACCGCTTCGAGCACCTGCCCGTCCTGATTCGCCGATGAATCGTCCGGGTCATGTGCCATGCTCAACGTCTGCGTCGCCACCGATACTTTGTAAATTTTTTCCCACGGCCATTTGAAATACGGCCCGCCCGGCGGAATCACGCGCACTTGCGGATAAATGTAGCGCAATTTTTCGTCCTCCGACAATGACTCGGCGATGGGATCGCTTGCCGTCGTCATGTCCGGCACGCGGTCGGCGCGGCCAAAAATGGTTTTCACCGCGCGCTCGTTCTGGTTGACCGTGTAAAGCCCGCCCGCCAGATAACGCGACAGGAACCAGACGACGAAGCCCAGTGTGCATCCAAGAAAAATTCCACTCATAAATTGATTAAGGTTGCCTCGTAAATACTCCGGCTGAAAAATTAAAGCCATTCCAAAATTCAACTTTGTTTGTAATTGACACGGTTTCGGACAAGCAAAAAAGCCGCTCCGGTTTCCCGAAGCGGCTTTCATGTAGCGTCGCTCTATGAGCGACGAAATCGGCGACGGTCATAGACCGCCGCTACAACTATTTCTTCTTCGCCTTGCGCTTTTCTTCAATCGCCGCTTGCGCCGCAGCCAATCTTGCGACCGGCACGCGGAACGGACTGCACGAAACGTAAGTCAATCCGATGCGATGACAGAATTTCACCGAGTCCGGATCGCCGCCGTGTTCGCCACAAATGCCGAGCTTGATGCCGGGACGGGTTTTATTTCCTTTCGCAATCGCGATTTCCATGAGCTGGCCGACGCCGGTCTGGTCAATTGAAGCGAACGGATTTTTCTTCACGATTTCCGCTTCCGCATACGGCGGCAGGAACGAACCGGAATCATCGCGGCTCATGCCGAGGCACGTTTGCGTCAAATCGTTTGTGCCGAAGCTGAAAAATTCCGCCGTTTGCGCGATTTCATCCGCCGTCAAAGCGCCGCGCGGCACTTCAATCATCGTGCCGACGCTGTAAGTGAATTTCACTTTTTTCTCGGCCTGCACCTGCGACGCGACTTCGTGGACAATCGCCGTTTGCAAATCCAATTCCTTTTTGAACCCGACGAGCGGAATCATGATTTCCGGTTTGCATTTAATTCCTTCTCTCGTCGCATCCGCCGCCGCTTCAAAAACCGCGCGCGATTGCATCCGCGTGATTTCGGGATATTTGATCCCCAAACGACAGCCGCGAAAACCGAGCATCGGGTTGAACTCATGCAATTCGTGGACGCGGTGCATGATTTTCTCGACGGGAATGTTGAGCTTCCGCGCCAAGTCCATTTGCGACTCCTTCGAGTTCGGCAAAAATTCGTGCAACGGCGGATCGAGAAAACGGATCGTGGCGGGCAGCCCTTTCAACGCCTTGAAGATGCCGTGGAAATCTTCACGTTGATACGGCAACAATTTTGCGAGCGCAGCTTCGCGAGCTTCAAGATTGTCCGCGAGAATCATTTCGCGCATTGCGTCAATGCGGTCGCCTTCAAAAAACATGTGTTCCGTGCGCGTGAGGCCGATGCCGGTTGCGCCGAATGCGACGGCATTTTGCGTTTGTTCCGGCGTGTCCGCGTTTGTGCGGACTTGTAGGCGCGAATATTGCGCGCACCATTTCATCAATTGCGCGAAGTTTTTGAATTTCTCGGTCGCCTGCGCGGCTTTATCGCCGTTGAGCAAGCCCGCGATGATTTCCGACGGCGCGGTCTTGATTTGGCCGGCGTAGACCGTGCCTGCGGTTCCATCAATTGAAAGCGCATCGCCTTCGTTAAAAGTCTGGCTGCCGACGCTGACGGTTCGTTTGTCGTAATCAATGTGCAACGCGCTCGCGCCGCAAATGCAAACTTTGCCCATTTGACGCGCAACGAGAGCCGCGTGCGACGAAACGCCGCCGCGCGCAGTGAGAATTCCTTCCGCTGCAATCATACCGCGCAAATCTTCCGGCGAGGTTTCAATGCGAACCAGAAGAACTTTTTCCCCCTTATCGGCGGCCGTCACGGCCCGGTCGGCATTCAAATAAATTTTTCCTGAAGCCGCGCCCGGACCGGCGGGCAGACCCGTTGCAATCGCCTTCGCCTTTTTCACTTCGCTCAAATCGAAAACGGGCGCGAGCAATTGATCCAATTGGTCCGCCGGATTTCGCAGCACGGCGGTTTCGGCATCAATCAATTTCTCCTTCACCATGTCCATCGAGAATTTCAGCGCGGCCATCGCGGTGCGTTTGCCGTTGCGCGTTTGCAACATGAACAATTTTCCTTCCTGCACGGTGAATTCGATGTCCTGCACGTCCTTGAAATGCTTTTCGAGCGTCTTGCGGACTTCCAAAAGTTCCGCATACGACTTCGGCATTTGTTTCTTCAATTCCAAAACCGGTTCCGGCGTGCGCACGCCGGCGACGACGTCTTCGCCTTGCGCGTTGATGAGAAATTCGCCGTAAAATTCGTTCGTGCCGTTCGCCGGATTGCGCGTGAACGCGACGCCGGAACCGGAGCTTTCGCCCGTGTTGCCGAACACCATCGCCTGCACGTTGACTGCCGTCCCCCATTCGGTCGGGATATTATATTTGCGGCGATAAACAATTGCGCGGTCGTTCATCCACGAGCCGAACACCGCGCCCGCCGCGCCGCGAAGCTGGTCCCACGGATCGTTCGGGAAAGATTTTCCGGTGCGCTCTTTGACCAATGCCTTGAAACGTTTCACCAATTCCTGCTGGTCTTTGGCGGTAAGTTCGCTGTCCACGATGTCCTTGTGATATTTCGAATGCTTGAATTCGTGGATGAGCGTCTCGAACGGTTCATGGTCTTCGCCTTCGCGCTTTTGCACGCCCATCACCACGTCGCCATACATCTGGATGAAACGGCGATAACAATCCCACGCGAAGCGCGGATTCTTCGTGGCATTTTCCAACGCGACGACTGTTTCGTCATTGAGACCAAGATTCAAAATCGTGTCCATCATGCCCGGCATCGAATCGCGCGCGCCGGAGCGGACGGCGACGAGCAACGGCACCGCGTTCGTCGCGCCAAACTTTGTGCCCATGATCTTTTCCATGTTCGCGATGCCCGCTTCCATCTGCGATTGCAATTCCTTCGGGTAAGTTTTCTTGTGCGCGTAAAAATAAGTGCAGACATCGGTGGTGATGGTGAAGCCGGGAGGCACGGGCAATCCGATGCGCGTCATTTCGGCGAGGTTCGCGCCTTTGCCGCCGAGGAGAGGCTTCATTGAGCCGTCGCCATCCGCTTTTCCATTGCCCCAGGTGTAGACGTATTTGTGTGATTTCGATTTCGATGCTTTCGCCATATAAATAATTTTAATTTCCAGAACGGTTAAAAATGAGCGGCGAAGTCTAGCAGCGGAAAATGAAGTGTCAAGCCGACGGAGAACAGTTAAACTTGAGTCTCAATTAGAGACCAAATCAGCAATCAACCGCACGGGGGCAATCCCTCCGTGCGGCCTTTAATTTCAAATTAGGAAACTACCTGCCAATTTGATTTTTAGAAATCACAACTTCTCCGGCCTCGACATCAAATCTCCGATGCGCATGAGCAATCTTCCAGCCGCGCCGCCGTCCAGCACGCGATGGTCGAAACTTAAAGTGAGGTTCGCTTCCATCACCGGCACGAATTGATTTTTTGCCTCGTCCCAATGCGGCGCGCGCCGTCCCGCGCCCATGCCGAGCACGAGCGTCTGTTCCGGCAGCGGAATCGGCGTCGCCCAGATCAGCCCGAACGTGCCGTAGTTCGTCACCGTCGCGATCGAGCCGCCGGTTGCGTCCGCCGGAAGTTTTCGCTGGCGCGCCAATTCGACGAGTTCGTTGTAACGCTGCGTCAATTCTTTCAACGATTTTTTATCCGCGCTGCGAATCACGGGAACCAGCACGCCGTCCTCGGCTTCAACGGCAAAACCAACGTCAATCGAACTTGGATGAACAATTTTATTTCCGACGAGCCGCCCGGCGGGCGCGGAATTTTCCGCCAGCGCAATCGCCAGCGCGCGCAAGGCATAAAGCGCCGGGCCGGGTTTCGGATTTGAATTTTTCCGGTGCGCAAGAACGGGATCGAGCGCCACAGGCAATCCGACCGTTGCCAGCGGACGCGTCCAACTGCGCCGCATCGCGTCAGCGACGGCCACGCGCATCGAAGACGCGCCGCTCATTTTATGTTTTTCGAGGCTGGCGATGTATTTCTCAAAATCTTCGACGGTCACGCGGCCGGCCGCGCCACTGCCCGCGACACCGGCAAGGTCGGCGGCGTGCAGACCGAGTTCGTCCATGCGCGCTTTGAGCCGTGGCGAAAGATAGCTGGCGCCGGCAGCATTTGCCGGAACCGGCAATCCGCGAACGGTCGGCTGGACGCGCGTTTTGCTGTTGCCGTTGGTTTCGCATTTTGAAATACGTTCGTTATCGCAACTTTTTTCCGGCGCGGAAACATCAAGTCCAAGCCGCGCGAATTCTTCTTTGGTCGCTTCGATTTGGCCGAGCGTTGCGCCGACGGCGTAACTTTCGTTCAATTGCGCGGTAAATTTTTCAAGACGCCCGCTACACGGCGACGTGACGGTCATCGTGGCTTTGTTCGTTTCAACTTCGATGAGGTTTTGGTCGGCGACGACGTTGTCGCCGGGCTTCACCAAAAAATTGATGATGTTTGCCTCGGCGATGGATTCACCGAGCTGCGGCATGATGATGGGAATTTTTGGCATAAATTAAAAAATTTTTACCACCAAGACACAAAGGCACAAAGAATTCTTCAAAGTAAAAATCATAAAATGATCCTTTTGATGCCGTCTTTGATTTTCGGCACGTTGAAATTGATGAGCAAGTCGAGACGTTTTTGTGTCAGCTTCAAATAAGTCAACAGTTGCGCTTCAAAAAGTGGAAGCATTGTTTCTACTGCTTTAAGTTCAACAACTAGTTGATTCTCAACTAAAAAATCAATTCGCAGCCCGGCGTCCAAGCGCACGCCGTCATAAACAATTGGAAATGCGACTTGAGTTTGAAATTTTAGTCCATGCCTGCTCAATTCGTGCGCCAGACAAATTTCATAGATTGATTCAAGCAATCCTGGGCCAAGCGCGGAATGAACCTTGAATGCACTGTCCACAACTTCTTTTGCGACACGATCCATTTCTGGCGTAGCAATCAAAAAATTTTCTCCAAATCTTGGTGACTTGGTGACTTGGTGGTTCAAATTCATCGCCTCAAAAGATTTCTTGCAGCGGCGGCAACGCTTCTCGCCGTTGGCCGATGCGCGGCCCACAAATTCGGATGATATGGAACGGGCGTGTCTTTGGCGTTGAGCCGCTGCGGCGGCGCGTCAAGCAAGCCGTAACCTTCACTCGTGACGCGCGCGATGATTTCCGCCGTGACGCCGCCCCACGGCCATGCTTCGCCGACGCAAAGCAATTTTCCGGTCCGCGCGACACTCGCCATCACCGTGTCCGTGTCGAGCGGTTTGATAGAGCGCAAATCAACGATTTCAATTTCCCAGCCTTCGCCGGAAAGTTCTTTCGCCGCTTCGAGCGCTTCGTGAACCATCGCGCTGTAAGTGACGACGGTCAGGTCGCGGCCTTCGCGGGCGATGCGCGCCTTGCCGATGGGCAGCGCTTCGCTCGGCAATTTTTCCGCCTTGAGATGGTAATAAAGAAATTTGTGCTCGCAAAAAATCACCGGGTCGTCGAGCGCAACGGCTTCGAGCAGCATGGAGTAAGCGTCCTCGACTGTCGCGGGCGTGAGCACGATAAGGCCGGGATAATGGGCGTAAATGGCCTCGACGCATTGGCTGTGAAACGGTCCGCCGCCGGACGTGCCGCCGAACGGAAGGCGAACGGTGATCGGGCACGGAACATTCGTGCGCCAAAAAAATGTCGCGGCCTGGTTGACGATTTGATTGAAGCCGACGATGGCAAAATCCGCGAACTGCATTTCGATGATCGGCCGCATTCCTTCGATTGCCGCGCCGACGGCCAGGCCGACCATTGCGTCTTCGGAAATCGGCGCATCAAGGACGCGCCCGGGGAATTCCTTCGCCAGATTTTTTGTCGCCTTGAATGCGCCGCCGAACGCGCCGACATCCTGCCCGTAAATGAAGACGCGCGGGTCGTCGCGCAGCGCATGAGCCTGCGCTTCGCGGATGGCTTCGAGGTAGGTGAGGCTCATTTAATTTGTTTGCGCTCGTCGCGAACGTGCAAGTTGCCGGGAATTTTTATTTTTGAAAAATCCACATCGCCACCGCCGATATAAATGTTCAATAGCGGCGCAGGAACCGGTTTGCCCAAGTTTGGATCATCTTTGAAAAGTTTCGCAAGTGCGGCATTGGTGGAATTGTAAAGATGATTCCAATTTTCAGGAACCCAAATGACAAATTCCCAATCCACGCGAGAAGAAGGATTTTCCGCACCCAATTTCGGAAGGCCGCCAATAAACTGGTCGTTCTTCGGCCCGTCGTGAATCACCACATCCAATACTGGAGATTTGATCGCGGCAAAATTTGTCAGAGCCTGATTGAACGCTTCCGCGTCGCCGCGAAATTGAATGTGCCATTCGCCGCCGCCAAGCGGCGGGCCTTCCCAATAGCCGACGCAAGAAGCCAAACCGGCGACGCTCGCCGAACCATCAGGACAGCCCCGAAGTAATTGTGAATCTATCGGAGGAGTTCCTACACCAATCGAGGCGTTTGCGCGCACGGCCATCAGCAAGCCGACGGCGAGAGCCAGGACGTTCGTTTTTATTCTAGTTTTCATCTTCTTCATTTCCTTCATTCAAACGTTCGGTTGAAATCGCGCTCCATTTTTCCGCAAACGGATCCGGCGACGGCTCGCGTTGCACCTGCGCGACGGCGTCTTCGATTTCGCGGACGACTTCACTTCGCCACGACGCAAGCTGCGAAGCGTCCGACCATTTTTGCCGCACCAGAAATTCCTCGGCGACTTTCAAACAATCGCGGCCCAGCGGAGAATTTTTCAAATTGGCGTCCACATAATCCGCCGTGTCATGTTCGCCGTGGCCGCAAAGGCGAAGCAATTTTGCCACGATCATTTGCGGCCCTTCCCCTGCCCTCGCTTTTGAAACCGCTGCGCCGACAGTTTTCAAACACGCGGACAAATCCGTGCCGTCAACGGTTTGGACTTCCACGCCGTAACCGGCGGCTTTGTCTGCAAGACTTTCGCAGGCGAATTGAAGCGACGTCGGCGTCGAGTAGGCGTATTGATTGTCCGCGATGACAAGAACGAGCGGAAGTTTTTCGACGGCGGCTTGATTGATGGCTTCGTGAAACGAGCCGGTGGAAGTCGCGCCATCGCCGATGCACGTAGCACCGACAGTTCCAAATTTTTTCTGAAGTTTTCGCGCGAACAGCATTCCGTTCACGACAGAAATCATCGCGCTCAAATGACTGATCATCGGCAGATAGCCTTCCTGCGGTTTGCCGCGATGGACGTTGCCGTCGCGCCCACGCATCGGGCCAAGCGACGAGCCCATATAAGTTCGCACCGCGTCCAAAACGGTTTCACCAAAAGCCAGACGTCCCGCTGCATCGCGAATCAAGGGAGCGAAAACGTCATTTTTTTCCAGCGAAATGCCGATGGACGCGCTCAAGGCTTCCTGTCCGCGGCCAAGAAAAACGCCGCCGTGGATTTTTCCGGCGCGATAGAGCGCGGCAAATTTATCGTCCAATAGCCGCGCGAGCAGCATGAAGCGATACGCGGCCTGACACGTTTCACGAAAAGCCGTCGCGCCGTCGCCGCGAGCTTCCACGACCGTTTGCAACATGGCGGAATTTTATCGCCGAAGGTGCGCACCGGCAATGTTTCTTTCAGTCGCAAAAATTATTGCGAAAAAACGGATTGGCCAATCGGGAAAAATCGTGTTCAATATGCAGATTGGATTGGAACCAAAACAACTGAAGCATTTCCCATGAACCAATCGGCATCACGAATTCTCGTGGTTGGCGGCGATCCCGCGCTGGCGACGACCGTGTCCGCAGCCTTGCAATCCGAGGCCGTGCTGCGATTCGCCAAAAGTGCGGGCGAAGCGATGAAAATGCTTTTCGAGCAACCGACGGATTTTGTGCTGGTGGATTTGGATTCGGCAAAAAATGAAGGCTTCGATTTCCTAAAACGCTTGCAGGAAAATTCGCCGGTTCCCGCGCCGTTGATTCACGCGCTGACCGCCGCCGATGACATGGATGGGAAATTGCGCGCGTATGAAATGGGCGCGCTGGATTGCCCGAACAAACCGCTCGACCCGAAATTGTTTCAAGCCCGGATGCGCGCATCCGCGCAAATGAAAGGAAAATTCGACGAAATGATCTCCGAACAGCGCGAGTTGATCAGCGCGCGGCTGGCCGCAGAATCGAGCGCGCGGGCAAAGTCGGAATTTCTCGCGGCGATGAGCCATGAAATCCGCACGCCAATGAACGGTGTCATCGCCATGGTCGGGTTGCTGATGGAAACACATCTCACGGTTGAACAGCGCGGCTACCTGGAAACCATCCACAGCAGCAGCGAATCGTTGCTGGCCATCATCAACGACATTTTGGATTTTTCAAAGATCGAAGCGGGGAAAATGGAATTGGATTTGCGGCCGTTCGATTTGCGGGCGCGCCTGGAAGAATCGCTCGATTTGCTGTCCGCCAAAGCTTACGAGAAAAATCTCGATTTGATTTGCGAGGTGGATGGTTCGATTCCGGCGACGATTGAAGGGGATTCATTGCGATTGCGCCAGGTGCTGGTCAATTTATTGAGCAACGCCATCAAATTTACCGAGAAGGGCGAAATTTTTGTGCAAGCCGTGTTATTGGGAACGCAGCCGGCAGACACGCCGGAGCATTCGCAATTGCAATTGCATTTTTCAGTTCGTGACAGCGGCATCGGCCTCAAGCCGGAAAAATTGGCGAAACTTTTCAAGCCGTTCATGCAGGCCGAAAAATCAACGGCGAGGCATTACGGCGGCACGGGTTTGGGCCTGGCCATCAGCAAACGGCTCGTGGAAATGATGGGCGGCAAAATATGGGCTGAAAGCGTGCCGGGCGAAGGCTCAACATTTCATTTCACCGCGAACGTTCAGGCTGAAACAAACGTCAAAGCGCCAGCGCTCAACGGTCGCCAGGCGAAAATCGCCGATCTGCAAATTTTAATCGTGGACGACAACGCCACAGTGCGCCGTTCGCTGGCCGAACAGGCTGGCCGATGGGGAATGATTCCACGTGCCGTTGAAAGCGCGCAACAAGCGCTCGACGTGCTGCGAAAAGGAGAACAATTCGACCTGGCGGTTGTGGACGTGCGGATGCCCGGAACGGACGGACTCACGCTGGCGGCGGAGATTCATAAACTGCCCGCTGCGGCGATGATGCCGGTCATTTTTCTCGCGCCGCTTTGCACGCGCGCGGACGGCAGCAGCACGCACGTCGCTTTTGCGCACGGCATCACAAAGCCGGTCAAAGCCGCTCAATTTCTGTCGGCGATCGAACGCGCATTGTTCAGCAAAAAAATTGAGGCGCCCGCGCCCGCGCCCAAGGCCGATTTGCCGCTCGCGGAAAGATTTCCCATGCGTGTGCTGCTCGTGGATGATAATTCCATCAACCAAAAAGTCGCCGCGCGCCTCGTGCAGCAACTCGGTTACAAACCCGATGTCGCGGCAAACGGCCTGCTCGCCCTTGAAGCGCTCGACAAACAACATTACGATTTGGTCTTCATGGACATGATGATGCCGGAAATGGACGGCCTTGAAGCGACGCGCGCCATTCGCGAACGCCAAAGCGCTCCGGCGGTGCATCCAACTTATCAATCGCGCATCCTTATCATCGCCATGACCGCGCACGCCATGGTGGCCGACCGCGAAAGATGCCTCGCCGCCGGCATGGATGATTATTTGGCGAAACCGATCCGTCCAAATGATGTTCGCAGTGTCATTGAAAAATGGGCGCCCCAAATTTCTTCAAAAGGAACGGCGGAAACAAAATCTGAAACAACGGCGCAAGCCCCGGTTGCTCCGATTGCACCCGTTCCTCCGATTGCTGCAATCGAAGAACCGGCGGTGGACATGGGTCGCATGATGGATTTGACCGGTGGCGATGACGCGAGCATCCGCGAATTGGTGGATATGTTTTACACGCAGACAGCGCAGCAACTGAAACAAATCGAGGACGCTGTGCGCGCGAATGACGCGTCGGGCGTCAGCCATGTGGCGCATAGTTGCAAAGGCGCGAGCGCGACGCTGGGCATGGCGCGCTTCGCGGCGGTGATGTTGCAATTGGAAAAGCTCGGCAAATCAGGCGCATTGACCGGCGCGGAACAATTTTGCACCGAAGCGCAGCGCGAGTTCAAAGAGATTCAAATATTTTTATCGGCGCAACCGGCATTGTCCGGCAAGCCGGCCACAGTCAATTCATGAAAAAAATTCTCATCGTCGAAGACAATCAGATCGTCGCCAACGTCTATCGCAATAAATTCGCGGTGGAAGGCTATCAGACCGAGGCCGCGCTGGATGGCGAGACCGGCTTGAAGCTGATGCGCTCCTTCAAACCCGATTTGATTTTGCTCGACCTGATGCTGCCGAAAATGTCCGGCGTGGACGTCATCAAGCAAATCCGCAGTGAATCGGATTTTTCAAAATTGCCCGTCATCGTCCTTTCCAACACTTATTTGACGAATTTGATCCAGGAAGCGTGGAAAGCCGGCGCGAACAAATGTCTTTCCAAGGCAAGCTGCTCGCCGAAAGACCTTTTGGAAATTGTCCGAGCGACCATTGGCGACAGCATCTCCGCAATGCGTTCAGGCGAAACCACGATCCTTGAAAAAAGAAAAGCCGAAAGTCTCGCCGCCGCTGGATCGCAGGACGCGGCCTTCCAGTCGGAATTGCGCAAGTCATTCATCGAAAGTTTGCCCGCCACGCTCATCACGTTGCGCGCCGGAATGCAGGCGCTCGTCAAGGCCAATGGCGAGATGGAACAACTCAAACAAATTTACGAACTATATCGCCGTCTCCATGCGCTCGCAGGCAACGCGGGATTGGCCGGGCTGAATCATATTTCAAAAATGGCCGATGCGGTGGAGGCGTTGCTGAAAGAGCTTTACGAAAAGCCGAAAAACATAAACACCTCGACCATCCGCACCGTCGCCGCGAGCGTGGATTTTCTCGGATTTTTGTTCGAGCGCAGCACGCATCCCGACAAACAGGAAATTCCCACCACAAACATTATTGTCGTGGATGACGAGCCGATTTCCCGACGCGCCATCGTTTATGCGCTGGAAAAGGCGCATCTGCCTTCCGTGAATGCAGAAGACCCGGCCAGCGCGCTGAAGATGCTCGAAGAAAAAAATTTCGACCTCATTTTTCTGGACGTGGACATGCCCGGCATGACCGGCTACGAGTTGTGCGCCAAACTCCGCAATATGCCGCAATACAAAAAAACGCCCGTCGTTTTCGTCACCGCGTTGAGCGATTTCGACAGCCGCACGAATTCCATGATGGCGGGCGGAAATGATTTCATCGCCAAGCCGTTTCTCTTCATCGAACTCACCGTCAAGGCGCTTAGTCACGTTCTGCGCGGGAAGTTGCAAGCCGGCCGCTGGTGAAACGGAATTCATTTTCATGGGGTGATTCTTCCGCCGTGAATAGGCTAAAGACCCCACTTGAAAATAACCCCGCGCAGGACAAAGCTGTTTCGGTGCCGCAGAAAGATGTTTGAACAGGCTGGTTGTAATCCTAATTCAATCTCGATTTTGTTCGGTGCAAGTTGTGATTAAAAAAATCGTGGCCAAGAAATTCGATCCAGACAAACACGAAGCAAAAGTTGCCAAGGCGCTGACGGAAGCCCAATTGGCACGCCGTCGCGCGACGATGGCTTTGGCGTATGTCCGCGAAGTGCTCAAATACACGCCCACGCATCCGCGCATTGACATGATGATGCGGAACATCGAAAAAGAATTTCTCGAAGAATGAAATTTTCTGTAGCTTTCTGTAGCGACGGCCTATGACCGTCGGCGTTCATAGAACGCCGCTACAATTTCAAAGCGCGGCTGCCAAATCTTCCACGGTCCAATTTTTCTTTGCAGCCTGCAATCTGTCCGCCGCGTTTCCATGCCGCCAAACGGCATAACAAATTGTCCTGTCGGCATCCTTCTGCAATTCCGGTTGTGCGAACAATCCCGCGATGAAGCCTGACAATACATCACCGCTGCCGCCTTGAGCCAAATAAGGATTACCGGATGAATTTACAAAAATTTCTCCATCTACCCGGCCTATCAATGTCTGATGGCCTTTGAGCACGACGCGGCAATTGCCGTAACGCCGGGAAATTTCGCGCACAGCATGCGGACGGTTCGCTTGGATTTTTTCCGCCGTCAAATTCAACATCCGCGCCGCTTCGCCCGGATGCGGCGTGACGATGCGGATGGCGTCTCGCGGCACGGATTGCATCATTAACCAATCCAACGCGCTCGCGTCCACGACGATTGGTTTTTCGGAATCGCGCCACAAGCGCCGCAAAATATTTCGCATTTCGTCCGGCACATCCGGCGCGGCAAGGCCGGGGCCGATCAAAATCGCGGTCGCCTTCTCAAATAATTTTATGTCCGGCTTCCATACGCTGACCATCGGCGATTGCAATTGCGATGCGACGACGTGATAAACATTTTCCTGCGGATAAACCGTGATAAGTCCCGGCTGCGCGCGCTGTGCTCCGCGCGCAGCCAGAACCGCCGCGCCGTGAAATCCAAAACTGCCCGCGACAATCGCCAGATGCCCGAACGAGCCTTTGTGTCCGGCAACCGGACGCTGCGGCGGAAAATTTTCAAAATCATCCGGCAGCGTCCAGTTCAATTCAGTCTTGTGCGGACATGGAATCAAGCCGACATCGGCCAAAACTTCCAGCCGTCCGACGAATGGCCACGCATTTTGCGCGAGCATTCCGATTTTCGGCGCGCCGACGGCCAAGGTTATCACCGCTTCAATCGCCGCGCCAAAATGTTCTCCGGTTTCAGCATTGAGTCCCGACGGGACATCTGCTGCGAGAATGGAAATTTTTGATTCGTTCACCGTCGCGATAAATTTTTGCCAGTGCTCATCCAGCGGACGGTTCAAGCCGATGCCAAAAAGCCCGTCAACAATGAGCGCAAAATGTCGCCGCAACAAATCTTGGAGCATCGGCAGTTCAACTTCGGGCGAATTGACGCTCAAGATTTCCACGCGACGTTCCGGCAGAGTTTCGTCCGCCGCGCGCGCGTCGTTGCCGTTGTTTCCCTTGCCAGCCAGGATGAGAATTGCGTCGCCGGGTTGCGTCAGTTCCAAAACGTATTCGGCAATGCGTTTTCCGACGCGGCGGATGACTTCGGCTTCGGTCTGGCCGGTTGCCCACGTGGCATTTTCCCATTCGCGCATTTGGACGCTGTTGATGACTGGAATCGGCATATGCCAATTTAGCGCATTTTGGTGGACGCAAAAGGAGAATTGACGATTGCCCGGCCATTGCGGACTTATCGCATCGGAACAAAGAAAAACTTTGCAACAATTCCATTGTGTGGCGGCATTTGCTGCGATTTCACCGGCGCATTTCGGAAACCGTTCTGGCCGCAGGGCAAGTTGAATTTGGAAACGAAGCCGGTTGCTAAATAATCACTTTGGTTTAATCGGCGTTGGTCTTGGCGGCAACGGAACAATTTGGCCTGAATTTGGCTTGCCTTCCGGCCTTGGTGGTCTTGGAACAACAACTCCCAAATTTGTCGTCTTGGGAACATTAACTAATTTTGTTATTTGTTTTGTCATATTCTGACTGCATTTTTTGCTCCAAAGTTTGAAGCGTTTTGCGGTAGTCAGAAATTTGTTTTTCAAAATCAGCCATAAGTTTCCTGTCCAATCCGAAAACAGCATGAGATTGACGTCCATTTTTGTCTAGGTTGAATTGTTCACAGTAATAACACCTGTTCACAATCTTCTTTGCCAGTTGCCACTTGAAATCCAGATGCTAGAATTGGTTTATGACAATTGAACTGCCAGACGTGAACATCGGTTCGCAGCCGCTGACGGGCGAGCAGGCGCGGATTGAACTGGCCTGCGCGCTTTATGCCGGATGGAAGGTTTCAATGTCGCAGGCCGTGAAAATCGCCGGGATGCCGAGAATTCTTTTTTGGGAAGAACTTGGCAAGCGCAAAATCCCACGTCAATACCGGCCCGAAGACCTTGAGCATGACATGAGAATGGCGGAAGAACTGGCTGCAAAAAGAATGGCTGCATGATCGTCGTCAGCGACACTTCACCAATCACCACGCTGATTAAAATTGGCAAAGCTGATTTGCTGCAAAAATTATACGGCGAGGTTTTGATCCCCGAAGCAGTCCGGGAAGAACTTTTCCAATCTCACGACTCATTGCCGGATTTTTTCCAATGCGCGCCCGTCGGCAATCGAAAAGCCGTGGAACAATTGCTGAAAGAGATTGATCGCGGTGAAGCCGAGGCGATTGTCCTGGCAAAAGAAAAACGCGCCATTTTGTTGATTGATGAAATTGACGGACGCGATGTCGCCGCGAGGGAAGGGCTTCGTTTTATTGGATTATTGGGCGTGCTCGATCAGGCAAAACTAAACGGCTTTGTCCATTCTGTAAAAGGCACGTTGCGGGAAATTGAAGAGAAAACGAACTTCTTCTTATCCGATGAAATGAAAATTCGGACGCTGAAGCGAGCTGGTGAACTATGAATCATTCTAAAAATTTAAACGAAATCCCGTCCATCCCATCCGGCGTGAAGCTCACCACGCTCGACAACGGCCTCGTCGTCATCGTGCGCGAAGATCACAGCGCGCCGGTCGTCTCCGCGCAGGCGTGGTGCGCGGCGGGCAGCATCCACGAAGGCCGCTGGCTCGGTGCCGGTCTCTCGCACGTCCTCGAACATATGCTTTTCAAAGGCACGACGACGCGTCCCGGCAGCCGCATTGACCAGGAAGTGCAGGAAGCCGGCGGTTACATGAACGCCTACACGAGCTTCGACCGCACGGTCTATCACATTGACGTGCCGAACACCGGCACGCACACGGCGATAGACATTTTGTGCGACATCATGCAGCACGCGACGTTGCCGCCGGACGATCTCGCGAAGGAACTCGACGTCATCCGACGCGAAATGGACATGGGCCAGGACAATCCAGCGAGCCGTTCCGGCCGCCGACTTTTTGAAACCGCCTACACTAAAAGCCCATATCGCTTCACCATCATCGGCTATCCGGACATCTTCAACGAACTGAAACCGGAAAACATCCGCGATTACTACACGGAAAAATACGCGCCGAACAACATCTTCTATGTTGTCGCCGGTGACGTAAAGAACGACGAAGTAATCGCGCAAATCAAAGCCGCCTACGAAAAAACCAAAGCGCGCGCGCTGCCGCCAAATTATTTGCCGAACGAACCGAAACAAACCGCGCCGCGCGAAATCATCGAGGAAGCGCCCATCGAACTCGGCCATTTTCATTTCGCGTGGCACATCCCCGAATTGCGTCATCCCGATGTTCCAGTGCTCGACGTGCTGGCCGTGTTGCTCGGCAGCGGTCGCAGCTCGCGCCTGTATCAGCAAGTCCGCGAGCGGCAAGGCGTCGTGCATCATGTGGACGCGTGGACTTACAATCCCGGCAGCACCGGACTTTTCGGCATGAGCGCGGTCGTGGACGCGGATAAATTCATTGCGGCGCGCGATGCGATGCTCGCGGAAATCGAGAGGATAAAATCGCTTTCCGTTTCGTCCGACGAAATCCAGAAGGCCGCGAAGCAATTTGTCTCCGCAACGTTGTCCGCGCGCAAAACGATGGAAGGTCAGGCGCAAAATCTGGGTGGCAACTGGCTCTCCGCAAACGACCTAAATTTTTCCGAGCGTTATCTCGCCGCCGTCAAAAATGTTTCGCACGCCGACGTCCAGCGCGTCGCGCGCCATTATCTCACGGCGGAAAACCGCACGCTCTACGCATTATTACCGAACGGCACGTCCCCAAAAATTTCTGCCGCAATTGAAAAGAACACCGACCATCCCGTTCAAAAATTTACATTATCGAACGGCCTGCGTTTGCTCGTGAAGGAAGATCATCGCCTGCCGTTCGTGGAATTTCGCGCCGCGTTCAAAGGCGGCGTTCTCGCGGAAACTCCGGCGAACAACGGAATCACTTTGATGCTCGGCAAAATGCTGTTGCAAGGAACGCAAAAACGCAGCGCCGAAAAAATCGCGTCGGAGATTGAATCCGTTGGCGGACACATTGACGGCTACGGCGGCAACAACAGTTTCGGCGTGAACGCGGAAGTGATGAGCAGTGATTTTACGATCGGCCTCGATTTGCTTGCGGACGTTTTGCTGAATCCCACGTTTCCTGCCGCGCCGCTCGAGCGCGAGCGCGAAGTTCAGATCGCCGGCATTTCCGCGCGAAAAGACGATTTGCTTAAGAGCGCAAGCGTCGCCATGCGCCGCACGTTGTTTGGCGAAACCGGCTACGGCCTTGATTCGCTCGGCACGGAAGAATCCGTCGGAAAGATTTCCGCCGCAGGTTTGAAATCGTTTCATCGGACATTCACCGCGCCGAATAATTGCGTCCTCGCCATTTACGGCGACGTAAAAACAAGCGAAGTCAAATCCGCCGTCGAAAAGGCATTTGCCAGTTGGGGAATGAACAGAAATTCGGAATTCAAAATTCAGGATTTGGAATTGAAAGAATCAAAACGCGTCGAAGAAACCCGTGACAAGAAACAGGCCGTGCTCGTCATCGGTTTTCGCGGAACGACTTTGTTTGACGCCGACCGTTACGCGCTCGAATTGATCCAGGAATCGTGCAGCGACCTCGGCTCGCGATTGTTTCTGCGCGTGCGCGAGAAACTCGGACTGGCGTATTACGTCGGCGCGCAAAATTTCATGGGACTCGCGCCGGGCTATTTCGCCTTTTACACCGGCACAGAACCGTCGAAGGCCGCGCAAGTGGAAACTGAATTGCTTGCGGAAGCGGAGTTGCTTCGCAACGAAGGCTTGAGCGAGGAAGAATTGAAGCGCGCAAAGGCAAAAATCATCGGGCAAAGAAAAATCGCGCGGCAGGAACTCGGCGGCCTCGCGCAGGCGCAGGCGCTCGACGAACTTTACGGCCTCGGCTTCGCCTACGGCGACACGGAAGACGCGAAATTTGAAGCCGTCACGCTGGAACAAATCAAAGCCGCCGCGCAAAAATATCTCAAGCCGGACGCATTTGTGGTTTCCATCGTGAAGCCGGAGAAATAATTTGTAGCGGCGCTCTATGAGCGACGTTTTCGGCAGTCACAGACCGCCGCTATAATGAAACAGTTTTGCGGATGAAAAAGTTCGTCGTCATTCTAATTGCATTTGTTTGCGTCGCATTTTGCGCCTTTTGCGCCGATGCGGATTATAAACTTGTCCGCATCGAAACGCAGACCAATGCCGTTCGCGTCCGATTGCCACTTACGGACGTGACGGGAAAAGTGCGCGTGAAAGAAAAATCTTCGGACGGTTTCGGAATTCCAATCGCGCCGTCAAAAGTTTCGCTCGGCGAAAAAGATTATCTGGAATGGCAGGTCGGCTATGACATTCCGAGCACGAACAGCCCAAGCGTTGTTCCAGAAATCAAATTCATCCGCAACGGCGAGACGAAATACGGCCACGAACTTTCCAAAATCATTTTTGAAGCGGTGCGAATTGGAATTCTTTCAACAAATGATTTGATCCACGAAATTGATTCGTTGAAAAAAATTCCGCCAAGCGAATTTGAAGAAAGTCAGGCCGTGCAAGTTGAAGTTTCAACCAATGCCGCAGCGGACGGATTTCAAAGCGCCGTCCAACGATTGCCGCAGTTCACCAAATCCACGCTGCACGGCTGGGTGCAGATCCAGCTCAAGCAGAAGCAGCGCGCCGTCGGTTATCAGGCGATGGTTTATGTCTGCCTGCCGATGGCTGAAGTGCTGGCGATGGACGGCTCGCCGCGCAAACCCGGCAGCGCCAAATCCAAGGAGACGGTTTATTACGACTTCACCCGCGCGAACTCCGATCTGCTGCTCGCCATCATCCACGCCTTCGGCATCGCCTCGCAACAGCACAACGAGGACATCCGGCAGATTCTTGGAAAAATTTTGGAAACGAATTAACGAATTAAAATCAAATGCCAATCCAACCCGATTCCTCCATGTCATAAATCGGCTGAACTTGAGCAACAATAACACCAAACATTGTTTCCTTGCCCATCGCCATTAATTCCGAAGGAGCCACGAACATAACTAAATCTCCTTTTTTCAATTTTGGAATATTTTCCATTGGCTTTGCCATTAAACAAATGTTTTTATAATCACCTTTTTTAATAATTTCTTCGGGCGACTCATTGGGAATTGTAGAATCTTCGGGATTTGAAATTTTCAAACAACAATCAACGTTGTCTCTGACGGCTAAAACTATCGCAAGGACCGGCGATTCATTTAGCAAAGAAGTGTTGAGAAATTTACAAGCATATTGAAATGCTCCTTCGTTACTCTTAAAAACTAGCCGCTTTGGAATTTTATCGCTTTGTTTCTTCTTGCGTAAAAATCCAAACATAAAAGAACAATTGATTTACGCCTTCGCCACCAACTGCCGCAACACAAACGGCAAAATCCCGCCGTGCTGGTAGTAATCAATTTCAATCGGCGTATCAATGCGGCAGCGCACGGAAACATTTTCAATCTTCCCGTCCTTGCGCGTGATCTTCAGCGTGAGGTCTTGCTGCGGCTTGATGTTCGCGTCGAGGCCGACGATGTCATAAGTCTCCGTGCCGTCGAGCTTCAAGGTCTGCGCGGTCGTGCCTTCCTTGAATTGCAACGGCAGCACGCCCATGCCGACGAGGTTGCTGCGGTGGATGCGCTCAAAGCTCTGCGCGACGACGGCTTTCACGCCGAGCAGGTTCGTGCCTTTCGCCGCCCAGTCGCGCGACGAGCCGGTGCCGTATTCCTGTCCGGCAAGAATCACGAGCGGGATTTTCGCCGCCTGATATTTTATGGCCGCGTCGTAAATGGAAATTGTTTCGGGGAGCGCATCCGCCCCGGATGCAGTCGAAGGCGCCCCGCCTTCGACAACGGTTGGCGAGGCGCCAACCAAAGCACGCGAGGGCGCGTGCGTTCCATAAAATTTCGTCACGCCGCCTTCGACGCCGGGAACCATCAGATTTTTGATGCGGACGTTCGCGAACGTCCCGCGCGTCATCACGCGGTCGTTGCCGCGACGCGAGCCATAGCTGTTAAAATCCTCCGCCGTCACGCAGTTCTCGATAAGATATTTTCCGGCGGGCGAAGATTTTTTGATCGAACCGGCGGGCGAAATGTGGTCGGTCGTCACGCTGTCGCCGAAAATCGCGAGCGCGCGGGCATTTTTAATTTCATGAAGTTCGCCGGGCTGCAACGAAAAGCTCGTGAAGAACGGCGGCTCCTGAATGTAAGTGGATCTGCGATCCCACTCATAAACATTTCCGGTGCTGGACGGGATTTCATTCCATTTCGGATTTTGCGCGGCGAAATCCTTGTAAAGTTTTCGGAAAACTTCCGGCTGCAACGCGGTTTGCATCTGGTCGCGAACTTCCTGCAACGTCGGCCAGAGGTCTTTCAGAAAAACGTCCGTGCCGTTTTTGTCTTTGCCGATCGGCTCGCTGCTCAAATCAATGTTCACGCGACCCGCGAGCGCAAAGGCGACAACGAGCGGCGGCGACATGAGAAAATTCGCTTTGATGTTTTGATGCACCCGCGCCTCAAAATTCCTATTGCCGGACAAAACCGAAGCGGCAATCAAATCATTTTTGGAAATCGCTTCGTCAATCGGCGCGGCGAGCGGGCCGGAATTGCCGATGCACGTCGTGCAGCCGTAACCGACGAGATTGAAACCGAGCGCGTCGAGATATTTTTGTAATCCGGCTTTGTTCAAATAATCGCTGACGACGCGCGAACCGGGCGCAAGCGAAGTCTTGACGAGCGGATTGACGCTCAAGCCGCGCTCGACGGCTTTTTTTGCAAGCAAACCTGCAGCGAGCATCACGCTGGGATTTGAAGTGTTCGTGCAACTCGTGATGGCCGCGATCAAAACCGAGCCGTGACGGATTTCGCCGCCGCAAGTTTTTTCGGGCGAATGAACGGCGTCGGGCGTCGGACGATTGTTCGCCATTTCTGCTTCGGTTGTCGGATTTGTATTATGCGCTTTCGATTCACGGACTGAAACCGGCTCCTGACTGCCGCCACCGAAACTGTCGCCGTCGCCGCATTCCACACGAAATGTTTGGTTCAAAACTTCGGCGGATTTTCCGAAGCCATTTTCCGTGACTGGCTTTGAAAATGTGGAAATAAATTCCTGCTTCAATTTCGGCAATTCAATTTTGTCCTGCGGACGTTTCGGACCGGCGACGCTGGGAACGACACTTGCCAAATCCAAATCCAATTCCTGCGAGTATTGGATTTCACCACGTTTGGGAATGCCGAACAGATTTTGCGCGCGATAATAATTTTCGTAGAGCTTGCAATGTTCCTCGCTGCGGCCGGTCGCGCGAAGATAATTCACGCACTCGGCGTCAATCGGGAAAAAGCCCATCGTCGCGCCGTATTCGGGGGCCATGTTCGCGATTGTCGCGCGATCAACGACCGGCAACGCCGTCGCGCCGGGACCGAAAAATTCCACGAATTTTCCGACGACCTTCGCCTTGCGCAACATTTGCGTGACCGTGAGCGCGAGGTCGGTCGCGGTGACGCCTTCGCGCAACGCGCCAGTCATGTGAACGCCGACGACATCGGGCGTGAGAAAATAAACCGGCTGACCGAGCATTCCCGCTTCCGCCTCGATGCCGCCGACACCCCAGCCGACAATTCCAAGGCCGTTAATCATCGTCGTGTGCGAATCCGTGCCGACGAGCGTGTCGGGATAAAAAATTCCGTCCGCTTCGAGAACGCCTTTGGCGAGATATTCCAAATTTACTTGGTGAACAATGCCAATTCCCGGCGGCACGACTTTGAACGTGTCGAACGCCTGCATTCCCCATTTCAAAAATTGATAGCGCTCACGATTGCGTTGAAATTCAACTTCGAGATTTTGCCGAAGCGCGTCGGCGTTGCCAAAGAAATCCACCTGCACGGAATGGTCAACGACCAAATCCACCGGCACGAGCGGCTCGATGATTTTTGGATTCTTGCCGAGCTTTGCAACCGCGCTGCGCATCGCCGCCAAGTCCACGAGCAACGGCACGCCGGTGAAATCCTGCAACACGATGCGCGCGACGACGAACGGAATTTCCGCAGTGCGCGTTTCGGACGATTTCCAATTGGCCAGCGCGCGGACATTTTCTTCCGTTACTTTTTTTCCGTCGCAATTGCGGAGAATAGATTCCAGCACAAGGCGGATTGAAACGGGCAATTTTGAAATCGGGCCGACGCCGGCTTTTTCCAGCGCGGGCAGCGAATAAAAATTTCCCTGTTTGCCGTTGCCGAGGTCGAGTTGTTGCAGCGTGTTAAATAAATTGTGCGGTGCGCTCATGTCAGACCAACGAAAATAAACTTCCGCGCCAAAGTGTCAAAATCATTTCGCTGCTGTTTCGCCTCGCAACAAATCTATGATGCGCTGCGTCAAGCGCGGCAAATCGAGCGGCTTGGTGAAAAAATCATTGGCCTGCATCGCAACCGTGCGCTTTGTGACCTCGCTCGACAGTGCGCTCATGAAAATGACCGGTATCTTCTTTGTGGACGGTTGCCGTCTCAAAATCTCACATACGGAAAGCCCGTCCAAATCCGGCAGCAAGATGTCGAGCAAGATCAGATCCGGTTTGAACTGACGCGCCTGGCTCAATGCCTGCACGCCGTCGTTGGCGATGAGAAATTCGCAATGCAAATCGGCGAGGCGAAATTTCAGCAATTCGATGAAATCCGATTCGTCGTCCACAATTAAAATTTTATCCATCCTCCCAAAGTTAGCCGCTTTCGCGCCATCCACAATGACAGGACGGTTAAAGCCGTGTTACGAAATGGAAACGGTTCCTTCTCCCTCGCCCCGCCAAAACGGGGAGAGGGTTGGGGTGAGGGGATTTGAGATTGAAAACCATTTAGCCTCCTCACCCCGGCCCTCTCCTCCTTTTGGGGGAGAGAGGGGGAAAACTGCGCATATGACGGCCAAAATAATAATTGTCTTTCGGCAAAAAACTTGTTGCGCTTGTCCGTCTCTGGCAACTTCCGCAAATGCCAACACGAAAAGGCTCCATTCGTTTATTCAAATTATTTGGGATCACGGTTTATTTACATTGGGCATGGTTCATCGCCATCTGGTATTTTGTGAGCCAGGCAAAAGGTTATTCCTCGCCGGTTTGGAGCGTGCTGGAATGCCTTTCACTCTTTGGAATCGTGCTGATGCACGAATTTGGGCATCAACTGGCGTGCCGTTCCGTCGGCGGGCAAACGCATGACATCGTCCTCTGGCCGCTTGGCGGCGTTGCGTATGTGTCGCCGCCGCAACGCCCGGGCGCGCAACTGTGGAGCATCGCCGCAGGTCCGCTGGTCAACGTGATTTTATTTCCGCTGTTTTTTATTTTGATGTCTCTCGGAAAATCCGCCGGAT
>DASQOZ010000099.1:0-47700 GCA_035644195.1 Candidatus Methylomirabilota bacterium
AGTCCCGACACGTCGAACGTCCCGCCAGCGTTTATGCCGATGCTGCCCGAATTGGAGATCGAACCAGAACCCGTCAGCGCCAGCACATTGCTGATGATGGTTGTGCTTCCGCTGTAAGTGTTCGGCACCGCGAAAGTGTTCTTGCCGCCGGTGACATTGACCGCCACCGTGCCGCCGCCATCTGATATTGCTGTTGAGGCAATCAAGGCATTGCCGGGACCGGCAAAGGTGATGGTTTTGCTGCCGGCGTTGCCGCCAGTGATGCCGCCGCTGATGGTCAGGGTGTTTGCCCCCGCGTTGGCCGCCTGTGAAACCGTCAGGTTTGTGTTGATTGTGATCAGGCCACTGAAGGTGGAGTTGTTATCCGTATAGCCGCCAATGGTGTAGGTGCCAGTGCTAGGCTGGGCGGCCACGGTGATGGCGCGGCCAATTGTGAACGCGCCGCCGGCCAGCAAGGCCGGGCTTGAATTGTTCGCCGTGGTGTTGGCATCGCCCAAAACAATCGCGCTGGACGCATTGCCGAAAGCGCCGACGGCACCTGACGGACTGTTGGTGCCGGCGATTAATGTTCCGGCGCTGATGGTTGTCACACCGCTATATATATTCGTCGCGGCAAGCAGCATCGTGCCGACACCGGCTTTGATGAAGCTGGAGGCGCCGGCGGGGCTGGTGTTATCGTCCATGACGGCTGACACGGTCAAGTCCACATTGGCGTCGCCCGTGGCGTCGGCCACATTGAAGATCCTGACTTGCGTGTTGGTGACGGTAAGGTTGAAGCCTCCGCCCGCCGAGGCGGTGATGAATGAAGGGCTCGAACCGCCAACGGTCACATCGTTTTCCAAGCCAAGAGGCGCGAAGGTTGCCTTGTTCGGGCTTGTGATGCTTACCGTGCCGCCGTTGAGCACAAGCGGCCCAATAGTGGCGTTGCCAGTGGTAGTTCTAAACATCCCGCCGTTGTTGACCACAATGGTGAATTGCGGGTAGCCCGGATTGGATTTGCTGGTGGCACCCGGGCCAAACGGATTGCTGATGTCAATCGAAAGTATGGCGCCGTTGTTGATGATTACGTTGCGGGCGACGGCAGGGCTGCCTAACGCAGATGTTGTTAGGTTTTGGCCTGCGCCAAGACTATTGAGGCTAACCTCTTTCTTAACCGAAACGATTCCGCTGTTGATGACAAAATCGCCGGTGAAACTGCTGGAGTTTTCCGTGGTGGAATTGACGCCACTGGTGGTGCCAGCACCAAGCGTCAACGTGCCCAGACCATTATAGGTCACTGAAGAAGCCCCCGCCGGATTATTGGTAATGGCAGAAAAGATGGTAATACCGTTCGTGTTGCCCGCAATCACAAGCTCATTGTTTGCACCACCGATTACAATGTTGGTGTTTCCATCAGCTCCAATCGTCAAAGCGCCGGTGCCGGAGTTCATCAGGCCGTTCAATGTAAGCGTGCTGGTGCCAGCAGCGCCAAGAGCCAAGGTTTGTGCGTTACCAGTATATTGAAGCGTGTTGCCAGTGATTGCCGCCGTCTCGGTCTGCGCAGTTGAAAGTGTGTAATTTGCCGTTGCGCTGCCGCCCGTTGTCGGAAGAGCCGTGCCGCCGGTATAGCTTCCAATCGCCACGCCTGCATTGTTCGTTGCATACTTTAAGGATGTGCCGGAACCGATCGTGGCCCACGGACCCAAAATACCATTCACGTTGGCAAGCGTGCCAAGCTTGCCGGCAAAGCTGCTGAAATCCACGCCCGCGCCCGTGTGTGTCAATGCGCCGCCAAGCGTCAATGCCTTGCCTGAAATCACGTTCCATGCCTGAAACCCTTTCAACGTCAGCGGGGAATTGTTGGTCACGTTCTGGTTGGCGATGCTCATGTCAATCCCTGTGCCGCCGGCAATCATGGAGCTGTCCAGCGTCAGCGTGTTGACACTGGCAGCAATGCTAACCGGCCCGTTCAGGTTGTTGGAAAAAACCAATCCCGCAAGGGTGACGTTGCCGCCCAGCGCGAGCGACCCTTCATTGCCGGAAGAAATCGCGCCGTCAAATTTACCGATGTTGGCGTTTGTGGGAACGCCGTTGGGCGTCCAGTCTGCGGCCAGATTCATGGTGGCGGTGTTGGCTTTGATTAGAATTGTCTCTGCCTGGCCGGTAGAAGCACAGAGCATAGCCAGCATGGGAGTTGCAACCACATAAACCATGGAAACAAACAGCCTGAACCGCACTGGAGATTTTTCAAATGAGTTTGTCATAAACAAAAATTTTGGTGGTAGGTGAACTTGTTGCGCATGGAGATTCGGTTGAATCTTATTACATCTATTAGTTTTTACCATCCCCTATTTCGGGGATTGTATCGCTTGGCCTTACATACGAAGCGAACCAAAGGGGAATCGGAGCTAAAGCGTAATGCCGTATCATATTAAACACGCTTCTTGAACAACTCGACTGCATCCTTGAAAAAGTCCACCAGCTTCAGTTGCGTAATTGTCCAGACAGTTGTTTCTAAGCTTTGACGAATGAGCTTGCCCTTGATTTTTATTCGTGCAAAATATGTCCCACTGCTGACATATTCCAGCAAGTGCGGAACGCGGGGAAATGACCGTCATTTGCCGTCTGGAGAGATGTGACTGGCGTTTTTTCCACTTTGACCGTTCTATGTATTCATGTTAATTCAAATCACACAGGATACAATATGCGGATACAATGATGTAATAATGCATCGGATAAAGTAGCCGTCAACGCTTGATTTTATTAGCATTTGGTAGGTTACCCAAGTGGCCAACGGGGGCAGACTGTAAATCTGCTGGCTTACGCCTTCGATGGTTCAAATCCATCACCTACCACCATTTTTCACTCTTCGAGCTGCGGCTCGGCAAGCCATTTTTGAAAAGCAAAACTCCCGTAACTTTCATCACGGGAGTTTTTAATTTGATTGAAGTGAATCAACTCACGTTCACTTCGATTTGTTTCGGCTTGGCTTCTTCGCTTTTCGGAAGCGTGACCGTCAGGACGCCGTCTTTGTATTGCGCCTGAACTTTGTTCGCAGCGACGCTGGTCGGCAACGCCACAGCGCGCTGGAATTTTCCGAAGAACCGCTCGGCGCGATATACTTCGGCATTTTCACTTTTCGTCTCACTCCTGCGTTCGCCTGAAATGATCAGGTTTCCGTCGTGAAGCGAAACGTTGATGTCTTCCCGTTTCATGCCGGGCAATTCGGCCTTGACGATGAAGTTGTCTTTCTCTTCATAAACGTCGAAGGCCGGAGTCCAGCCGGCCAGAAATTCGGACGTGCGCGCGAGCGGCGACTCAAAGAGACGGTCAATCTCGTCGCGTAAATCCGTCAGCCGACCCAACGTCGGCCAGGTTGTGCTTTTCATCAGTTTCATAACAATCATCCTTTCGTTAAATGTTTTGTTTTTAACTACGAAGTTATTTCAGCTTCATGCGTGCCAACCAAAAAATCGCGAAAAATAAAGGGTTTTTGAAATTTCTCAACCGAAGAACGAAAGTCCATCGTGCAAAATTGTCACGCTGTTTGCGACAACTTTGCGCAAATAAAAAAATTCCAAACGCCGAAACGTTTGGAATTTTATGTAGCGGCGGGTCTATGACCGCCGAATTTTAATTCTATTCTCGGCGCTCACAGAGCGTCGTTACAGTTTTAATCGAACGCGTGACCTGCGCAGCAAAGCACGTCTTTGATTTTGTGGCGAACAAGCTCTTTCACTTTCGCGCGAGCCGGGCCGAGATATTTGCGCGGATCGAATTCTTTCGGATTCTCAAAAAACACCTTGCGAATCGCAGCCGTCATTGCCAAACGCAAATCGGTGTCAATGTTGACCTTCGTGCAACCCGTGCGGCGCGCGATTTCGATGTCCGCTTCCGGCACGCCCGCCGTGTCTTCGCCCATTTTGCCGCCGTATTTGTTGATTTCGACGGCCAAATCTTTTGGCACGCTCGAAGCTCCGTGCAACACGAGCGGATAATCGCCCATGCCCGCGTCCATCAACGCTTTTTTGATCAGCTTGAGACGTTCGAGGTCGAGATGCTGCGTGCCTTTGAATTTATACGCGCCGTGGGAATTTCCAATGGCGACGGCGAGCGAATCGCAGCCGGTTTCTTTCACGAATTTCACCGCTTCATCCGGCTCGGTGTAATGTCCGCTGGCCGAATGCGCGCCGCCTTCTTCGCCTTCGTCGAATTGCGCGCCGACCAAATGGCCGAGTTCGGATTCAACTACACAATTATGTTTGTGCGCGTATTCAACGACTTTTTTCGTGATCTCGACATTTTTTTCAAACGGCTCGTGGCTGGCGTCAATCATCACGCTCGTGAAACCTTCGTCAATACACTCCTTGCAAAGCTCAAACGAATCGCCGTGGTCCAGATGCACCGCGATGGGAATCGTGGACAGGCTGACCGCCGCTTCGATGAGTTTTTTCAGATAGACCGGATTCGCGTATTGGCGCGCGCCCTTGGAAATCTGGAGCATCACCGGCGCTTTTTCCTCTTCGCACGCCTCGATGATGGCCTGGAGCAGTTCCATGTTGTTCACGTTGAACGCGCCGAGCGCATATTTCCCTTTCAACGCCTTCGCAAACAATTCCCGTGTGTGTGTTAATGGCATAAATTTTTAATAATTTTTAGCGACAGCCGAAAAGCATAAATGGTTTCGCGCGAAAGGAAATAAAAAAGGCCAATGGTTATTCACAACAAATTCCTTTGCGCCTTTGCGCCTTTGCGTGAAAATAAACCGTGCAAGCGCGATTTCTCCTCGGACCCGCTGGCAGCGGCAAAACTTTCCGCTGTCTTGAAGAAATCCGCGCTGCGCTCAAAAAAAATCCCGAAGGCACGCCGCTGGTTTTCCTCGCACCCAAACAAGCCACGTTTCAACTCGAACGTCAATTGCTCGCCGGCAAATCGCTGCAAGGCTTCACGCGGCTGCACATTTTGTCCTTCGAACGGCTGGCACGCTTTATTTTTGAAAAACTGAACGTCGCGCCGCCGGAACTTTTGTCCGATGAAGGCCGAGTCATGGTTCTGCGCGCATTGCTCATGCGGCATGAAAAAGAATTGAAGTTATTTTCCAAAAGCGCGCGGCGACCGGGTTTCGCCCTGCAATTGAGCCAGTTGCTCGGCGAGCTGCAACAGCATCAACTCACGCCTGCAAAACTCCGCATGCTTGCGCAAAATAAAAATCTCCGAGCCGAACTGCGCGACAAATTAAACGACCTCGCCCTGCTGCACGAAGCCTACGCCAACTGGCTCGACGGACATGATTTGCAGGACGCAAACTGTCTGCTTGATTTCGCAACCGACGCACTTCGTTCGGAACTCAAAACTCAAAACTCAAAACTCAAAATTGAAAATCTGTGGCTCGACGGTTTCGCCGAAATGACGCCGCAGGAATTGAATTTGCTCGCCGCGATTTTGCCGTTCTGTGAAAATGCCACGCTCGCGTTTTGCCTCGACGAATCCGGCGCGAAGGAAAAAGAAAATTCATGGCTCTCAATCTGGAACGTCGTCGTCAAAAGTTTTCAGCAATGCCGCCAGCGGGTTGAAAATCTGCCGGACGCAAAAATTGAAATCGAAATTCTCCCGCGCAGTTCAGGAAGAAATCGTTTCTCAAAAAATCCGGCATTGCAGCATTTGGAACAAAGCTGGTCGCAGCCGAATCGGAATCCAGAATCCAGAATCCAGAATCCAGAAAACGCCGTTCAAATTGTTGCGTGTCAAAATGTCGAAACCGAAGCCATTTTTGCCGCGCGAGAGATTCTGAAATTCGTCCGCGCTGGAAATCGTTTCCGCGATTGCGCCGTCCTCGTCCGCAGCCTCGGCAATTATCACAAGCCGCTCGCCCGCGAATTTCGCCGTTATGGAATCCCGCTTTTTCTCGACCGCCGCGAATCCGTCGCGCACCACCCACTGGCCGAACTCACGCGCAGCGCATTGAAAATGGTTGCCTTCGAATGGGAAAACGAAGATTGGTATGCCGCACTCAAAACCGGTTTTATCCTCGCAGCCCCTGATGAAACTGTAAAAGAATTGGAAGAAAAAATTGATCTTCTGGAAAACGCGTCACTCGAATTCGGATGGCGCGGCAAAAAATGGCGCGAGCCTTTACCTGATAATTCTTTTGAGAATTTTCGCAAAAGAATCATCCAGCCATTTGAAAATTTTTATAATCATCTTGCAAAGCTGCGATTTCGAGCTGACGGAATCCAATTAGCTGAAGGTTTGCGCGAACTTTGGAACAATTTGAGCGTTGAGAAAACTTTGGAAAACTGGGGAACGGCAAACGATGAACACTCGCAAATTCATTTCACTGTTTGGAAGCAAATGAATTTGTGGGCTGATAATTTAGAAATGGGATTTTCGAAAGAGTCATTATCGCTGCGCGAATGGCTTCCAATTTTAGAAGCAGCGCTTGAAAATTTAATGGTTGGAGTTGTGCCAATAAAGCTTGATGAGGTTTTGATCGGCGCGGTTGACCGCGCGCGCAATCCCGATCTGAAACTCGCGCTCGTCCTCGGCATGAACGAAACGATTTTCCCGTCCGTGCCAAATTCTCCGGCGATTTTGACGGACGCCGACCGCGACGAACTGACCATTTCGCTTGGCGCAAGTTTGCGCGAACAGATTTCGCGCGAACGCTTTTACGGCTACATCGCCTGCACGCGCGCGAGCAAAAAACTGGTCGTGACTTTTTCACGACAAGACGCGGACGGAAAATTACTGAATCCTTCGCCGTTTATCGCGCACTTGCAACAAATTTTTCCCGCGCTCGAAATTGAAGAATTTCAAAATGAAGTTGATTTGAATGATGCAGAGCACGCAAACGAAATCATTGCGCCATTGATTCAAATTCAAATGAGAGCCCCTCACCCCGTTTGGCGGGGAGAGGGAGAAAAATTTGAAGCCGCGCCGCAACATTCCTTCGCCCCGCCCAAGCGGGGAGAAGGTGGCCGAAGGCCGGATGAGGGGGTTGTTGAAAACTGGAATGAATTGTTGCTGCTTCCAGCGCTTTCTCAACTCGCTGAAAATTTGCGCGAATTGCGCGAGCCGAATCCTGAAGAAAATTTGTCGCCGCAAATTGCCGAAAAACTTTATGGTTCAACACTACGGACTTCCGTCAGCCGGCTTGAAGAATTCGCCGCGTGTCCATTCCGGTTTTTTGTCCGCTCCGGCCTGCGCTACGACGAGCGGAAAGTGTTTGAACTCGACGCACGCGAGCGCGGCAGTTTTCAGCACGACATCCTGAAAAAATTTCATGAACAAATCATCGGCGAGGGAAAACATTGGCGCGATCTGACGCCGGCGGAAGCGCGCGAAAGAATTCACGCAATCGCCGACGGACTCACGGAAAATTATCGCGACGGACTGCTGCGCGACACGGCGGAATCGCGTTTTACGGCGCGGGCATTGGCGGAATCGTTGCAGGATTTTGTCGCGGTCATCGTGGCGTGGCTGCGCGGACAAAATGAATTTGACCCGGTCGCGGCGGAACTGGATTTTGGCACAAAAGAATCGCCGCAAACCGCCTGGGAAATTGATCTGGACGGCAGAAAAAAACTGGCGTTGACCGGACGAATTGACCGCGTGGATTTATTCCGCGACGAAAATGGTTCTGCCGCCGCAATTGTTCTGGATTACAAATCAAGCCAGAAAAAACTGGACGCGCTTTTTGTCGAACACGGAATCCAATTGCAATTGCTCGCGTATCTGAACGTGTTGCGCCACTGGAAAAATCCGCAGGAAATTTTTGGCGCGAAGCGATTGATTCCGGCGGGAGTTTTTTACGTCAACCTGCGCGGCGAATACAAAGGCGGCGGCTCGCGCGCGGAAATTCTGGCGGACGCCGACGCGGCGCGGCGCATGGCGTATCGCCACACGGGAAGATTTGACGCGGGCGCGCTGGACAAATTGGATTCCGCAAACGTGGCGGATCAATTTAATTATCGCCGGAACAATGACGGTTCATTGCGTAAAGGTTCGGTTGAAGCCATGCCGCGCGAGGAATTTGAAAAATTGCTCGACGGCGTTGAAATACAATTGCGCGAAATGGGCGAAAGGATTTTTTCCGGCGCGGCGCAGGTTGACCCGTATCGCAAGGGCAAGCAGACGCCGTGCGAGTTTTGCGATTATCAGGCTGCGTGCCGGATTGACAAATGGACGCACCACTATCGTGTGCTGCGCGCGGCTGGAAAAGAAATCGTCAGTGATATTCCTGAACCGTCCTGACGGCGTAGCCGGATTTTTTCAGCGCGGCGATGCCGAGCGCGGCGGCTTTTGCGCCGCTCAATGTCGTGGCGATCGGCGTGCCGGTGTAAATGGCGGTCGTGCGGATTTTTACCTCGTCCTCGCGCGGCGCGGCACCGCTGGGCGTGTTGATGACGAACTGGATTTCCTTGTTCTTGAGCAAATCAATCACGTTCGGGCGGCCTTCGAGCAGCTTGAGAATGCGTTGAACTTTTAATCCGGCCTTTTCCAAAACCGCAGATGTGCCGCTGGTCGCGACAATTTCAAATCCCAAATCGGAAAATAATTTTGCAACTGTGGCGACTTCGTTTTTATGCGCGTCGCTGACACTGATGAAAATTTTTCCCGCGAGCGGCAGCGGTGAGTTCGCGGCCATTTGCGATTTCGCGTAAGCCACGCCGAGGTCGGCGTCGAGTCCCATGACTTCGCCGGTGGAACGCATTTCGGGCGAGAGTAAAATGTCCTGGCCGACGAATTTGTTGAACGGGAAAACGGATTCTTTCACCGCCCAATACTTCGTCCAGATTTCTTCCGTGAAATCCAGTTCCTTCAAAGTTTTTCCGGCCATGACTTTCGCCGCGAGTTTGGCGAGCGGTTTGCCAATCGCTTTGGAAACGAATGGAACCGTTCGCGACGCGCGCGGATTGACTTCGAGGACGAAAACTTTTTCGCCTTTGACGGCGTATTGCACGTTCATCAGGCCGATGACTTTCAACTCGCGCGCCATCGCGTGCGTGTATTTACGAATTGTTTCAATCACGCCTTTGGAAAGCGTGTGCGGCGGCAGCACCATCGCAGCGTCGCCGGAATGGACTCCGGCAAATTCGATGTGTTCGAGCATTCCGCCGATGACGATCGTGCCTTCATTCGGATTTTTGAAATGGCCGACATCGGTGATGCAATCCACGTCCACTTCCGTCGCGTCTTCGAGAAATTTGTCAACAAGCACCGGACGTTCCGGCGACGCTTCGACGGCGAATTTCATGTAATGCGAAAGTTCCGCGTCAGAATAAACAATCTGCATCGCGCGACCGCCGAGAACGAAACTCGGACGCACCAGCACCGGATAAGTGAGGCGCTTGGAAATGACGAGCGCTTCTTCGGCATTTGTAGCAAGTCCGTTTGGCGGCTGCGGAATTTTCAGTTTGTCGAGCATCGCGGCGAACAATTTTCTATCTTCGGCAATCTCAATGCTCTGCGGCGACGTGCCGATGATGTTGACGCCGTTTTTTTGCAAACAGAGCGCGAGATTCAACGGCGTTTGCCCACCGAATTGCGCGATTGCGCCCCAGCATTTTTCGCGTTCGTAAATGTGCAGCACGTCTTCCAAGGTCAGCGGCTCGAAAAATAATTTGTCGCTCGTGTCGTAATCTGTCGAAACGGTTTCGGGATTTGAATTGACCATGATGGTTTCAAATCCGTCTTCCTTGAGCGCGAACGCGGCGTGGACGCAGCAGTAATCAAATTCAATTCCCTGCCCGATGCGGTTCGGTCCGCCGCCGAGAATCATCACTTTTTTCGCGGTGTTGCCTTTGACCTCGTCGTCGCCACGATCGTAAGTGGAATAGTAATATGGCGTGTAAGCCTCAAATTCGGCGGCGCAGGTGTCAACGAGGCGATAGCTCGGAACCAATTTTATTTTTTTCCTCAACGCGCGAATTTCGTCCTCGGTCGAGCCGGTCAAATGCGCGATCTGTTTATCGGAAAAGCCCAAACCTTTTGCTTTGCGTAAAATGTCAGAATTCAATGGCGGCATCGGCGCGATAGTAAGCCGGAAATTTTCGTGCCTGTCCAGAAAGTATGAGCTTAACGTAGAAAGCTGACTTGTCCCGGCGACTTGTTAGGCCACGAAATCGTCATAACTAACTATGCTGACCGGATGAAGGCAGTGTCCACTCGATTTGGCACTTGTCGCATATAAAAACGTAATCGCCCTCCAAGCTTCGGTCATATTTCATGGGACTCTGCCCACACTGCGGGCAAGGTGTCATGAGTAATGCCAATATCCTAAACTGTGTGTTCGCTCGAAAATGCAATACTGCAAAGACAATAAGTGCGATGATCATCAAAGCAACCATCGTCAAACCGCTGGTCTCGTAGCCGATAATGAACAACGCAATCAACAAACCAATGATAAATGGCAGTCCCCGCACAAAATCCTTAAATGACATGCCTGGTTTGTAGGTTAATGGTCTGCGTTCCATAAACTCTCGTGGCCTAACTATCAATATACGAGCAACTATTCGTATATCAAAATTTACAATTCGTTCCAATCCAAAAATTTGCCGCAGCGATCGCCGCCAAAATTTGTCCAGCGAGAGAGTAACATTCCTCTCTTGCCGAAAATGCAAATGTGCGTTAGTAAATCCGCGTGAATAAAACTGGGCGCGCGCTGGTTTGGCTGACATTGTTCGCTCCGATTTTTGCTTCCGCGCAAATTGATCCCGTTCCGCGTGACCTGATACAATTCGGCTACAACCAGTCCTTTCAAGGCCATGTGCCGTTCGCGGGTTACGCATTTTACTATCACAACCAGCCGGATTTTCTGAAAACGAATATGACTTTGCGCCTCGCGCTCGCGCCGGTTTATCTGGACTCCGAGCTGGGTTTTATCAACGGCCTTGGCCCGAACACGGATTATGCAATCGGCGTCGCCGGCGGCGGTTTCGCGGACAGCTACAATGAGATTCGCGGCGGGAAATTTATTCCGGGCGAATCTTTCACCGGCCACGGCGGCGAAATCTCGCAAAGCATTTATCATTTGATCAATCCCGGCGATCTCATCCCATTGAATCTCGTGTTGCGCGGCACCGTCCATTATTCCGCTTACGAGCGCAGCGGCGACACCGATCCGGCATTTCAATTGCCGGAAAACCGCGGCGAATTTAATTTCCGCGGCGGTTTTCGCTGGGGCGGCATCGAGCCGACGCTTTTTCCCGAACTGGCGATGGAATTGTCCGTTTGGTATGAAGGCGAATTTCGCACCGGCGCCGGCGCGTATGGCTTTGCGGCCAATCCCGATGAAGTCGAAGCGCATTCGCATTTGTTTTGGACCGAAGCGGCGCTTTCCTACACGCTGCCGAAAACCCGGCAAAATATTTACATCCGCATGACCGCCGGTTCGAGCATTGACGCCGACCGCTTCAGCGCCTACCGGCTTGGCGGATTTTTGCCGCTCATCGCCGAATATCCACTTTCACTGCCCGGCTATTATTATCAGGAAATCACGGCGCGCCAGTTTGTGCTGCTCAACATCAATTATCTTTTTCCGCTCGATCTGGAAAAGCGCTGGAACATAAATCTCAATTGGTCCACAGCCGTCGTGGATTATTTGCCGGGCGAAGCTCAACCGGGCAACTGGCTTTCGGGCGCAGGCGGCGGCATTCAATATCGCACGCCCGACAGCCGCTTCAAAATCATGCTCACTTACGCTTACGGCATTGACGCAGTCCGCGACGGCGGTCGCGGCGCGCATAGCGTCGGCCTGCTCCTGCAAATGGACTTGGGCAAAATGCGCAGCAAAGAATTCAATCAAACCGAGCCGACGCACTGGCGCGGATGGCAATGGCTGCTTCAATAAAAACCATGGCAAGAAATCAAATTGCCTTGCGTTCGCGGACTTTGCCTGCTTCATTATTAAGCCGAGTGCGCATATGGTGGAATTGGCAGACACGCTACTTTGAGGTGGTAGTGCCGAAAGGTGTGCAGGTTCAAGTCCTGCTATGCGCACCAAATCTTTAACGCCGGCGCGCCAGAAACTTCTCCGCGTATTTGCCAAGCAAGTCGGTTTCCAGATTCACCGCATCGCCGACTTTTCTTTCCCGCAAATTTGTGACCGCAATCGTGTGCGGAATGATCCAGACGCAAAAACTTTTTTTGCCGACGCCCGCGACCGTCAGGCTGATGCCGTCAATCGCAATCGAGCCTTTCAAAATCACATAACGCATCACGCCCGGCGGCGCGGTGATTTCAAGGACATGATCCGCGCCCGACTTTTCCCAGCGCTTGATTTTTCCGATGCCGTCAACATGACCCGTCACAAAATGTCCGCCAAATTCGTCGCCCGCGCGCAACGGACGTTCCAGATTCACGGACGAACCGATCTGGAGAAATTGAAAATTCGTTCGCTTCCACGTTTCCGCGAGCAGATCAAATTGAACGCGTTTGAATTTTCCTCGCGAAACAATTTTTGTCGCCGTCAGACAGCAACCGTTCACCGCGAGGCTGCCGCCGATTTTCAAGCCGCGGGCGGCCGCGCGGGCTGAAATCATCAAGCGGATGGATTTCTTTCCACGCTCAATTTTCTCGACCGTTCCTGTTTCCTGAATAATGCCTGTGAACATTGCTGGAAATTACTTTTTTTCTTTTCGCACAACAAGAGCCGTGAGCAGCAAATCTGCGCCAATTTTTTCCCATTCCACATCGCGCAGTTGGATTGCGTCTGCCAAACTTTTTACGCCTTCGCCTGCAACAGCCTTGCGCGCGTCGCGACCACCAAGGATTTTCGGCGCGTAAAAAAACGCAACGCGCGGCGCAAACCCGCCGAGCAAAAACGAAGCGTTCACTTCGCCGCCGCCTTCGACCAATAAACTCGTGATATTTTCCGCGCCAAGCTTTTTCAGCAGCCAATGCAAATCAATTGGGTAGCGCGGGCGTCCCGCCTGCGGGGAAGCGCGTCGCGCGCGAAAAGGGGAAATCAATATGCGAACTTTCTTCGCCAAAGCTTCGATGCGCTTTTTCGGCGCTCGCTTGCTGATAACAATTGTTGTCAACGCTGCGAATTTATCGCTCACAATTTTTGCATTCAGCGGCGTTCGCGCCATTGAATCCAAAACAATCCGCCGAAGCCTCTTGATTTTTTTTGCAGGGCGAACAGTCAGCGACGGATCGTCTTTGAGAATTGTGTTCACCCCGGCAAGAATCGCGTCCGCGCCTCGCCGCAATTTCATTCCAAGCGCGCGCGCTTTTTCACCTGTGATCCATTTCGATTCGCCGCGCGACGTCGCAATTTTTCCGTCCAACGTCATCGCCGCTTTGACCGTGACGAACGGCGTGCGATGAACAACCCAATGATTGAACGCTTCGTTCAACTTTTCACGTTCCTCGGCAAGTTTGGAGTGCGGTGACATGTCACCGCTTTTCAAAGCACCGACATGTCGGCGCAGTCCAAAAACTTCAATTCCCGCACGTCGCAATATTTTGAAGCCTTTCCCTGCATGCTTTGGATTTGGGTCAGTCGCGCCGATGACAACTTTTTTTATTCCTGCTGAAATAATCGCTTCCGTGCAAGGCGGCGTTCGGCCATGCGTGCAACACGGTTCGAGAGTCACATAAAGCGTCGCGCCACTGGGATTCCGCCCATTTTTTTGCGCATCGCGAAGTGCTTCAATTTCCGCGTGCGGCAAACCCGCTCGCCGATGCCAGCCGCGTCCGATAATTTTTCCGCCTTTCACCAAAATTGCGCCGACCATTGGATTTGGCGAAGTCGCGCCGTAGCCGCGCCGGGCAAGACGAAGGGCGAGGCGCATGAATTGGACGTCAGACATCATCTTGCATCGTAGCCGTTGCCGCTGCGCGACGCAAACGGTCTGCGATTCCCGACCATTCAGGCAAATCCGGCGGCGCTTCGACGACAATTAATTTTGCGTGCGCTTCGTCGCAACGGTGTAACTCGGCGTAAAGCGCGCGGGCAAACGCCTCGGCATCATGCGGGATCACGCTCACGCCCGTGAAGTTTTCGCCCGAAGGAATTTTTGTGTGGGCGATGACGAAGCAGGTGACGAGTGACAAGTGACGAGCGGCAAGTTGGGATTTCAAGTCCGCATCGGTTTCCCAATTCAAAATCAATAGTTTTGCCTTTGGCGCGTAATGTTTTTTTAATTGGCCGGGGCTTTTGAGAATTTTTTCGCTGTCACCGAAGCCGATGGCCAATTCTCCCGTCAATGCCATCAGCGCCCGTTCGTGAATCATTCCAGGCCGCAGCAATCGCGGCGGTAAAACCGTCAAATCTAAAACTGTGGATTCAATTCCGACTTGCGATTGGCCGCCGTCAACAATCAGCGGAATTTTTTCGGCAAGTTGTTTTCGAACGTGATCCGCGTTTGTCGGCGAAATGGAATTGGACAAGTTCGCGCTCGGCGCGGCCAGAGGAAAATCGCACTCGCGAATCACGGCTTGAATGAGCGGGTGGCTTGGACAGCGAACGCCAACCGTTTTGCCGCCAGCCGTAACTATGTCAGGAATTTTTTCTGCGCGTGGCAAAACGAGCGTCAATGGGCCGGGCCAAAACGATTTCGCTAATTTATCCGCAAGCGCCGGCCAATCTTTTACGCAGCGTTTCGCCATTTCAATTCCTGCAACATGAATGATGATGGGATTATTTGCCGGACGGCCTTTGATTTGGAAAATTTTTGCGACAGCGTTTTCATCGAGCGCGTTTGCGGCCAGACCATAAACCGTTTCCGTGGGCAGCGCGACGACTTCACCCGCCCGCAAAAATTCCGTCGCACGGCGGACGGCTTTTTGAAAAAGCTCCGGTGTGTGCGTTGGTAAAACTTCAGCGGTCACGCGCTATTCATACCGCAATGCCTCGATGGGGTCGAGTTGCGAAGCTTTCCATGCCGGATAAAAACCGGAGACAATCCCGACAATGGCGCTGGACGCCGATGCGATGACAACCCAAATAAATGGCGTCAGCGTCGGCCAGCCGGTCAAATGCGCGACGACATTTGCAAATCCAATTCCGCCAATGATACCAATGATTCCACCGATGAAGCTCAAAGTAACCGCTTCAACTAAAAATTGGATGAGAATGTCCTGCGCCCGCGCGCCGACGGCCATGCGAATGCCGATTTCACGCGTCCGTTCGGTCACGCTAACGAGCATGATGTTCATGATGCCGATGCCGCCGACAATGAGCGACACGCTTGCAATCGCCGCGAGCAAAACCGACATGACTTTCGACGTGGCGGTCATGGCTTGCGCCAATTCCAACTGCGTGCGCACGGTGAAATCCTGTTCGCCGTGATGCCGCGCCAAAAGTAAATTGTTGATGTCCTGTTGCACTTGTGGAATGGATTTCGCAGTCACGGCTTCGATTTGAATTGAATTGACGAACGTGCGGCGGTCAACGCGTTTCATGTGGCTTGTGTAAGGAATGATCACGGTATCGTCCTGGTCCTGGCCGAAAAGGTTGAAACCTTTCGGCTCGAGCACGCCGACAATTTTGAAGGGAATGTCGCGGATGCGAATGATTTGGCCGACGGGATTTTCGTCGGGGAAAAGTTGGTCAACGACGGTTTGGCCGAGCACGGCGACTTTGCCGACGCTGCGAATGTCCTGATCGCTGAACATTGCGCCGCAGGCGATGTTCCAATTGCGGATTTGCGGATAATCCGGCGACTCGCCGAGAATCAGCGTGTTCCAATTCAAGCCGTTCGCGAGGACTTGATCGCGGTCACGGACTTCGGGACTGACGGCAACGACACTGGCAATTGTCGCGATGGCATCCGCGTCTTCCGGTTTGAGCGCGGGCGCGCTGCCCCAGCCGCCGCGCATGGCGCCGCTGGTGAAATTGCCGGAAAAAATGGTGATGACATTTTGGCCAAGGCTCGCGACTTTGTCTTCAACCTGTTTCGTTGCGCCTGTCGTGATGCTCACGGCGGCGATGACTGAGCCAACGCCAATAATGATGCCAAGCATCGTCAAAATGGAACGCAATTTGTTCCGCCGCAATGCGCGAATGGCCAGACGAATGGTCGCGAGAATTCTCATCTGGAAAGTATGAAGTATGAAGTATGAAGTATGAAGTATGAAGTATGAAGTATGAAGTATGAAGGATGAAGTATGAAGGATGAAGTATGAAGTATGAAGGATGAAGTATGAAGGATGAAGTATGAAGGATGAAGTATGAAGGATGAAGTATGAAGGATGAAAAAATTCATGTGATGCCTTTTGCGCGTTTGGAAATCGTGGTTAAAATGGCGAGCAATTCATTTGTCTCATCAAGCAATGGTTGAAGGCGATTTGCTGGCAAAAGTTTTTCATCCAACAATAATTCCAACCAATACAATGTCTCATCGGCTTCTTTTAAGCATTCGCCGATTTTTGAAATAAATTCAGATTTTGATCGCGCCCGGTGTGCTTCTCGATAATTTGCGCCGACAGATGTGCCGGAACGTAAAACCTGCCTTCCCAAGACTTGGGCGACAGCATTATTTTTTGGCAACGCGACGTATAATCGAATGATGCGATGGGCAAATTCTTTTGTTCTCACCCGCAAATCTTTTTCATCATTCATAATTCAACCTTCATCCTTTATGCCAACCGCACCGCTTGTTGCGCCTCTTTGAGCCGGCTCAATTCTTTTTCCGCAATCAACCGGTCTTTGACGGCTTCGTCCGTAAGAATTTTCCCGTCGCGCAAGATCACCGTGCGTTTGGTATAACGAGCGATGTCCAATTCGTGCGTCACCATCACAATCGTGATGCCCGCGTCATTTAATTTCTGAAACACGCCTATGATTTCGATGCTCGTCTGGCTGTCGAGATTTCCCGTCGGTTCGTCGGCCAGCAGCAGCGCCGGTTGATTGACGAGAGCGCGGGCGATGGCGACGCGCTGTTGTTGTCCGCCGGAAAGTTGGTTGGGATGATGGTCGGCGCGTGAAGCGAGACCGACTAATTCCAACGATTTCAAAGCGCGTGCATGACGTTCGCCGTGATGCAAGTGTTGGCGAACATAAAGCATCGGCAATTCTGTGTTTTCTGCCGCCGAAGTTCGCGCGAGCAGATTGAATCCTTGAAAAATGAATCCGATTTTTTGATTCCGGATGTCGGCAAGTTCGTCGCGATTCAATTTTGAAACGTCCGTGCCGTCGAGCAAAAATTTTCCCTGCGTGGAGCGGTCGAGGCAGCCGATGATGTTCATCAACGTGGATTTGCCGGAGCCGCTCGCGCCCATGATGGCGACGAATTCGCCGGGTTGAATCATCAGCGACACGCCGCGCACAGCGTGAACATCCACCTCGCCCGTGTGATACGTCTTGTGGACTTCTTCAAGTTGAATGACCGCGTTCATGGCGGTAGAAATTAAAAGCGGCGCGGAAATCCCCCGCCGCCGAATGGATTGCTCGTGGTGGATTGGCCTTGCGCAACAGTCGCGCCGGTGACGATTTGATCGCCTTCATTCAAACCTCCAAGCGCTTCGGTGTAAATGCCGTCGGTGATTCCCGTTTTGATTTGCACGGCTTGCAGCTTCGGGTTTTTTCCGGCGTTCGCAGGCAACACATAAACCGTGTGAACCAATTGATGTTCGCCGTGTCCTGCGCCGCCGCCGCGCCGCCAGTCACCTTGATGATCCCCCGCAGCAGCACGGTTGCCGTTGTTCGTTTTGGCAATTTGACTTGTGAATAAATTTGTATTGGCGACCGTTTCTTCCGGCGGACGAAATCGCAGCGCCGAATTGGGAATTTTCAAAACGCCTTCTCGTTTCGCGACGATGATGGAAACCGTCGCCGTCATGCCGGGTTTCAATTTGTAATCCGCATTCGTCACGCTGATGACGCAATCGTAGGTGACGACATTATTCTGCATCGCGGGCGCATTTCGCACCTGTCTGACGGCACCGCGAAATGTGCGCTCTGGATACGCGTCAACCGTAAAATCCACCATTTGTCCTTCTTCAACGCCGCCAACGTCCGCTTCGGCCACGCTGGCGTCAATCTGCATCCGCGTCAGGTCGTTCGCGATTTGAAACAATGTCGGCGCGCTGAAACTCGCCGCCACAGTCTGTCCCACGGATACGGCATTGGAAATAACCATGCCATCTACTGGCGAATAAATTTTGCAATAGCCGAGATTTTCTTCCGCATTGTTCAACGCGGCTTCCTTGATCTGCACCATTGCCGTCGCTTCATGCAGGCTGGCGGTGGCCGTGTCATAATCAGCTTGCGCTATTAATTTGTTCGTGAGCAATTGATTGTCGCGTTCCGCGTTGGCCTGCTGCAATTCCATGTTTGCCTTCGCATTTGCCAAATCCGCCTGCGCCTGCGCCACCTGCGCCTCGTAAGTGCGCGGATCAATTTCCGCAATCAACTCGTTGGATTTGACCTGTGAATTAAAATCCGCATAAAGCGTCTTGATGCGTCCTGAAACCTGGCAACCAACCACCACGCTGACGACCGGATTGAGAGTGCCCGTCGCCGTGACAACTTGCGTTAAATCGCCGCGCTCAATTGCCGCAGTTTGAAATTGCGGCGCCGCGTCGTTGCCGCGTTTGAAAAACCAAACGCCAATTCCAATGACTGCAAGACCGGCCACGATGATGGCCGGCCATTTCCATGAAAAACCGTTTTTTTGTTCGGACATAAAATTGAATTCGAGAAAATGCCAACAATTGAGACTGCCCGCGCGGTTGACAAGTTACGAAATTTTTTTCGCCTGCACACTAACTTTCACTGGTGGGGGCGAGCGTCCTCGCGAGCCGGTGCTTGCGCACAGCCACCATTTTTATATTCGGCTCGCCGGGAGTCTCGCCTCACCTTAAAATTCATGCCGTGCTCGAACCACTCACACAATTGCTTTTGGCCGGACAATCCTTGGATGACGCGCAAAGCCGCCAATCCGTCGAATCGCTTGCCGATGAAAAAATTTCAACGGAAACGAAAGCAGATTTTTTGGCCGCCCTTGCCAAAAAAGGCGAAACGCCGGATGAAATCGCCGCTTTCGCCCGCGCATTGCGCGATAAATCAATCCAGCCGCCAATTGACGAAAAAACTCGTGCCGGAGAAATTCTCGATGTCGTCGGCACTGGCGGCGACCGTCTCGGCACGTTCAACATTTCAACCGCCGCTGCCATCATTTGCGCCGCCGCCGGAATAACTGTTGCGAAACATGGCAATCGCGCCGTCACGTCACAGGCCGGCAGCGCGGACGTGCTCGAAGCGCTCGGAATTAAAATCAATCTGACGCCCGCCGAAGCCGCGCAATCATTGCGCGACCGGAATTTCGCGTTTTTCTTCGCACCAAATTATCATCCCGCATTCAAAAACATTTCGCCTGCGCGAAAACTTTGCGCCGGGCGCGGCCAGCGGACGATTTTCAATTTGCTCGGACCGCTGCTCAATCCGGCGCGGCCTTCGGCAATGCTCATCGGCGTGCCGCGACCGGAATTTTGCGAGCCGCTCGCTCGCGTTGCGCAATCACTTGGCATCCGTCGCGCAATGGTCGTTTGCGGCAAAGTTTCCGGCGCGGGATTTCTCGACGAACTTTCCACGCTCGGCGAAAACACGATTGCGGAATTTTATCAGGAGCGCGGCTTTACGATTTCCACGACTGCGCCGGAACAATTTTCATTGCAGCGCGCGATGCTCGCGGATTTGCTCGGCGGCGACAAAATTCAAAATGCAGAAATCGTCCGCCGCATTTTGAGCGGCGACGAGCAAGGCCCGAAGCGCGACGCGGTTTTGATCAACGCTTCCGCCGCATTATTTATTGCCGGAAAAACAAAATCACTGGCTGAAGGACGCGATTTGGCTGTTGAAACAATTGACGGCGGCAAAGCAAAAGCAAAATTGGAAGAGTTGGCGCGCTAATTTCAGCGCGGCGTATTTTTTGCAATTGAGGCCGTCGCCTTTTCAGCCGCTTCGAGCGAGGCATAATACAAACCAAGATTGTGTTGCGCCGTTTTATCGCCTTGGCGCGCGGCGCGAATGAACCATTTCACCGCTTCCTGCGGATTTATTTCCACACCGCGACCGGTTTGGTAACAAAGTCCAAGATTGCACTGCGCGGGAGCACATTCCTGTTCCGCTGCGGCGCGATACCATCGCACGGCTTCTTTGAAATCCTGCGGCACAACTTGTCCGCCTTCGTAAAAAACGCCGAGATTGAATTGCGCCGCCGGATAACTGCGTTCCGCCGATTCGCGATACCATTTCACCGCCTCGGCATAATTTTGCATGACGCCCTGGCCGGTTTCGTAAAGCACGCCGAGATTGAATTGCGCCGCCGGATCGCCTTGCTCCGCCGCTTCGCGCAGCCATCGCGCCGCCTCGGTAAATTCCTGCGGCACGCCCGCGCCGTTCAAATAGCAAACGCCCAGATAACATTGCGCGACAGGATCGCCCTGATCCGCCGAGCGCCGAAACCATTTTACCGCTTCGTGATAATCCTGCTGCACGCCCTGTCCGTTTTGAAAACACACGCCGAGATAACATTGCGCCTGCGCGTCACCTTCCTCGGCGGCCTCGCGCATCGCCTCAAAATTGTCCCATGAACGACGGTTGGACATATCCAAATTGAAACTGACTGAAATGAGTTTCGCCATAACAATAAGTTCTTTGAACGCGAATTCCAAGCAACGAATTTCCGATGCAATTTCACTTCCGCTTTGCAACTCCGCCTGCTACAAAACCACATGGCTTCGAAATCCAATATCGGCTTTATCGGCGCGGGCAAAATGGCGACGGCGCTCGCAAAAGGTTTTATCCGCGCAGAAATCATTTTCCCGTCAGAAATCATCGCCAGCGACCCGCATGATGCCGCGCGAAAAAATTTCTCCAAGGAACTCGACGCGAAAACCACTGCGTCAAATCTTGAAGTCGCCAAATTTGCAAACATTTTGATTTTGGCCACGAAGCCTGATCAGGTTTCCGCTGCGCTCGCGGAAATTTCCGGCGCATTCACAAAAAAACATTTGATCGTTTCCATCGCTGCCGGAGTGACAATTTCAAAATTGGAAAATGCGCTGCCATCCGACGCGCGCGTCATTCGCGTCATGCCCAACACGCCCGCGCTCGTGGGCGAAGGCGCGTCGGCTTTTGCGCTCGGGAAAAATGCAACAGTTGCGGACGGCGAACTGGCGAAAAAACTTTTGTCCGCCGTCGGCACGGCATTTCAGGTCAAAGAAAGTCTGCTCGACGCCGTGACCGGATTGAGCGGCAGCGGTCCGGCGTATGTTTATCAATTCATCGAAGCGTTGAGCGACGGCGGAGTCGCCGCCGGATTGCCGCGCGACATCGCGACGAAGCTCGCCGCGCAAACAGTTTTGGGCGCGGCGAAAATGGTTTTAGAAACCGGCCAGCATCCTGGCGCGCTCAAAGATCAAGTCACCAGCCCCGGCGGCACAACGATTGAAGGTTTGCACGCATTGGAAAAAGGCAAGCTCCGCGCCACTGTAATGAGCGCCGTCCGCGCCGCAACGGAGAAATCCAAGAAGCTGGGGCAAAACTAAAAACTGTATAAGCTGAAAATTGTTTTATGAGTGCAACACCAGAACAGCCAGTTCCGCCATTACTTCCAAAGCAAAAATCGAATGGAGGCAAATTTAAAAAATTGTTTGCCACAATTTCATTATGCTTTATCGGCTTTTTGGTATTCTTTGTTTTTGTTCCACTATTTGACCGCGTTGCCCACCGATTACCAATCCCGCCGCCTGGCAAAGCAGAGGAAACTTGGAAGTTCTGGGAGGCTTTTAACAAGGCTGCTGTTTCAGGAAACGGCGCAGAGTTGCTGAAAAACCCGCACATTGAAACCGGTGTAGACGACAAAGACATGGCTGCTGTTTTCCAAGATATTGCCGACGGAGAACAAGCGCGGTGCGCCGCAATTACATCACTGCCTGTCCTATATGTTGATCCCGATCTAGCAGCCTACGCTGTGCAGTTTGCCCAAGCTCGTGGAGAGATTGCTGACATATTGGGTGATTATTCCAAGTTGATTGAAAAGCAAAATGAAATCACGAGCGGGCCAAATCAGTTTTTAGGACTTCTTAACAACCTTGGCAAACATCTTAACGACGAAGAAGATGGAATTTTATTGAGAGCAGGAGAAGATCAAGTGTCACAAACTGCGACAGAATTACAAAGTATGAAGCCGGCTGCTCAAGTGCTTGAGCAGCGCACCACAGCTTTGAAGAGCAGCCTCATAACAATTAAATCCAAGGAATTAGATTTACGCGCCAAGCTTGCACAAAGATTTGATCGTGAATTTCCTCCATTGGTAACTTATGCCGACGCTGCTAAATCATCTGCTCCAAACCAGCATCTTTCGGACAGCCAAATCATGCAGGGACTTATTGGTCAGAAAATTGGTGAGTGGCCCGATTCTTGGAAATTTGAATCGCCAGAGGAATTTGTATCATTCAAAGTCACGGGCAGCACGAACCGCAGCGATATTCTCACAGATTACGAAATCCAAACCCATGTCAAAGGTGCGTCAGGTGCCGAACACGATTACCGACTTCTGGTGACTTACGGGAAATTCTATACACGATGGAAGTTGATTCAAATTCAGCAAGTGCAGTAAATATTTAGCCGAGCATTTCCCACACGTCCACGGCTTCCATTCCCGCCGCACGAATGGCTTGCACTTCTATCACGAAACAAACTTCGGCTCGAACACAGTGCCGAGATTGTGTTTTCGCAATAGCTCGCTGAATTTCGCGATGCCGCGCTTTTCATCGGCCGCGAGATGGTAATGAATGTTCCACTCGAAATAGTCGCGCCGAAAATCCTCGTCATATTCTTCGCGCTGTTCGATGAGATAATCCAGCGTCTCGATGCCAAATTTTTTCGCTTCGCGCAATTCGCGGCGCAATTCCTTGTTTTCAATCCCGCGCCGCAGCGCCCAGACCGCATAAACAAAGGGCAAATTCGTCAGTTCGGTCCACGCCGCGCCGAGGTCATAAATTTTATGAAAGGCGTTCGGCGCGCGTTGAAAATCAATCGCGCGGTCGCCGATGAGCAGCACAAAATCTTTTTCCGGCGCGGCTTCGTAATTTTCCAGCGGTTTGAATTGCGGAAACAGATTTTTTTCCGCGAGCAACACTTTCAGCAGATTCACGCTCGTGAGCGACGCCGTGTCGCAAAAAATTTCTTCCGCTTCCTCCAGCGGTTTTTTGTGGGCGAGAATGACGCTATAAACTTCGCCGAACGATGCGATGGCGATGCCGTCCAAAATATCGTAGCGGTCATTGAACAAAACTTCGGTGATGCTGACGAGCGCGGCGTCCAATTCATCGCGCCGGAGCATTTCGGCGAGCTTGGCGGGCGTGGCAAAAATGGTCTTGCCATCCATGCCGCGCGTGAGCGGCGCGGCGTTGAGATATTTCACCGAGCCGATGCGGAATTTTTGATTTTCGTTCCCGGGCATTTTATTTTTTTGTATAGGCGATAATCGTATCTTCGCCGTCCGCATTTTGAACAGTAAATGCAAATTGCTTTTTATGTCCCAAAATGATTGGTATTTCGCGCCACGCAAAATCATCAAGGTAATAAGTGAGGATGTAACTGCCAGTTTGGAGACCGCGATGAATATCAATTTTCTTCGTGCCGGTCTGCCAGACAGGATTTGTTGCGTCTAAAATAATTCCAACGAATTCCCGTCCCGCCTTGGATTTATTTCTCATGATGCCGAGGGAATGAGGACTTATCGACCCACCCGAAAACCAGACACCTTCAATCGGATCAAGATTTTGCCGGTTTGCGTCGAGATAGGCTTGAAATTCTCTCTTTGAAATGGCGACGGTTTCCCAAATGTCGGAATAGCGAAGCAAATTCACCGTCATGCGATAATTCGGATTCGCAAAGTCCGGTTTATCAATGGAAATAAATTTCACCGCGTCCGCGCCTTTTTCTCGCGCCTGTTGCATCACCTTTTTGACCTCTTTGTCCGACGAGCCTCCGAACATCGTGAACTTTCCGGCATTGATGGAAAGCGTGCCGATGACTTCACATGGCCGGGGAATTCTTGTTTCCGGCGTGTAAATGGGGATTGGATAATCGGCTAATTTGGCAATGCCAGCCGGAGAATGGGATTGATAGGAAACCGTTGTGCAGCCAGTGAACATCAACGCTCCGAAAAAAATTAAATACAAATTAAATTTCATTCTTCAAATAGCGCCTGCGCGAATTGTTTCGCGTCGAACGGCTGCAAATCGTCAGGCTGCTCGCCGAGGCCGATGAATTTAATTGGCAGGCCGAGTTCCTTTTGGATCGTCACGACCATGCCGCCTTTGCTCGTGCCGTCGAGCTTCGTCACGACAAGGCCGGTGAGCGGAACGGCTTTGTTGAATTCGCGCGCCTGATTCAACGCGTTCATGCCAGTCGTTGCGTCGAGCACGAGCAGGACTTCGTGCGGCGCGCCGGGCAATTGTTTGCCGATGACGCGATGCAACTTCTGCAATTCCTGCATCAGATTGTGTTTTGTGTGCAATCGTCCCGCCGTGTCAATGAAAAGAAAATCCGCCTTGCGCGCTTGCGCGGCGGTGACGGCATCGTGCGCGACCGCCGCCGGATCCGCGCCGTAAGCACTGGCAACAACTTCAACTTTCAATCGCGTCCCCCAAAGTTTCAATTGCTCAATCGCAGCCGCGCGAAACGTGTCGCACGCGGCGAGCAACGTTGTTTTATTTTGCAATTGAACGAAATGCGCGAGCTTCGCGCTGGTCGTCGTCTTGCCCGTGCCGTTCACACCGACGATGGAAACGACGCAAAGTTCGCCGGGGGTTTTATGAAGCTCATTTTTGTCTGTTGAAAGACTTTTTTCAACTTCGCTCCGCGCGATTGCAAAAACGTCCAAACCCGCGCCGCCTTGCGTTTCGTAATTCTTTTTGACGGCAGAAATAATTTGCTCGGTCATCGCCAAACCCAAATCTGCGGCGATAAGAGCGGCTTCGAGTTCTTCAAGCGTCGTCGCGTCCATTTTCGGCGAGCGCGTGACGATGCGTTTGATTTCGTGAGCGAGCTTGCTGTGTGTTTTGGCGAGGCCGGCTTTGAATTTGGAAAATAAACCCATGAAATTTAGCCACAGATGAACACAGATGAACACAGATGAAAAAAACTTTTGGCCTTAAAAAATTTGTGTTGTTTCGAGTTCATTTGTGGTTGGAAATCCTTTTCGCCTTCAACTTTTCAACGTGCTGATAAGGCAATTTGACGGTGCCGATGAGCGGTTTATTTTTGCTGAAACCGTGGCAATCGGAACCACCGGTCACGAGGAGATTATATTTGTCCGCAATTTCCAGATAACGCTCGGACGTCACGGTTGAATGTTTTGTGTGAAAGCATTCGATGCCATCCATCCCGGCTTCCACGAGCGCGGGAATGATTTCGTCGGTGCGATTCAAGCCCGGATGCGCCATGACCGCGAGGCCGCCTGCTTGATGGATCAATTCAATCGCTTCCAGCGCGGATATTTTGGATTTCGGAACCCAGGCCGGACGGCCTTTTTTCAAAAATCGGTCAAATGCTTCGTCCAGATTTGAAATCAATCCGGCCTTGACCATCGCGCGCGCGACGTGCGGGCGTCCCGGCGATTTGCAATTGGCCATCGCAAAAACAGATTCCGCTTTCAACGGCACGCCCATCTCGTTGATGCGCGCAACCATTTCGTGGATGCGATTTTGCCGGACGGACTGAAATTTCGCGATTTCCGCCAGCAATTTTTTGTTTTGCGTGTCCAGAAAATATCCGAGCACGTGCAATTCCGTGTCGTCGTGTTCGGCGGTCAATTCCGTGCCGGGAATAAATTCCATTTTCACCGCAGTCGCCGCAGTTGCGGCGCGGGCGCAACCTTCGACCGTATCGTGGTCGGTCAGCGCGATGCACGACAAACCGGCTTTCTGCGCGTGCAAAACGAGTTCCTCCGGTGAAAATGTTCCGTCGGAAAAACTCGTGTGCAGATGGAGGTCGGCAAATTTCATTTTACGATTCTTGCCGGTCGCGGAAGTTCGTGCCGGATTTTGTCGAGAATTCCGTTCACAAATTTCCCGCTGTCCTGCGTGGAAAATTTTTTGGCGATGTCCACGGCTTCGTTGATGCTGACGACGGGCGGAATGTCTTCGCGATGAAGCATTTCATAAAGCGCCAGTCGCATGATGTTCCGGTCAACGGCGGCGATGCGATGAAATTCCCAGTTTTTGGCGTGAGATTTTATTTTTTCGTCAATCGCGTCACGATTTTGAATCACGCCACGAATCAGCGGGTCGGCGAACAGCCTTGTTTCAGCTTCCTCCGTAGTCGGTGGCGGTAATTCAATCGGTTGTCCCCAATGCGCCGCGCCTTTTTCCTCGGCGATGGCCGCGGCGCGTTGCGTGTCCCAAAATTCATTCAGCGCGCGATCCAAATCCTCCGGCGGATTCAAATCGTGCTGGAACAAAAATTGCACGGCGCGTTCGCGCGCTTCACGGCGTTTTCCCATGCCGTCAGTCTAAAGTCCCAAATCCAAAGTTGCAATCATCCTCATCCTCTTTCTCTTCCTCATCGTCAAATTTTTGAGAATGAGGATGACGATGAGGATGAGAACGATTAAAATTTCGCGCGATGAAAAAAGTGAAAGTGAACAAACTCCTGCATACACGTTACCGCGTGAACGATTTGGAACGCACCGTGAAATTTTATCGCGACATCCTCGGCCTTGAGGAAATCCGGCGGCACAAATCGCCGCGCGGCTCCGAACTTGTTTTTCTCAAAGTGCCCGGCAGCGAGGAGCAAATCGAAATCACCTGTTTTCCCGGCAGCGGCCCGGTGCAAGTGCAACCGGATTTGACGCATCTTGCGTTTGAAGTGGACAATCTCACGGAATTCAGTTGGCACCTTGAAAAACATAAAATGAAATTTTCGGACGGGCCGACGACGAGTTCGACCGGCACGAAATTTGCCTTCATTGACGCGCCCGAAGGTTACGAAATCGAATTGATCCAAAAAAATTCCGAAGGCAGCAACACCACCATTTGGAACAAACCCGCACTTTTAACATGAGCGTCCTCATTGTCGGCTCAACCGCCTTGGATTCCATCAAAACGCCGAAAGCGGAAAATCCGCGATTGCTCGGTGGCTCGGCCAGCCACGCGGCGGTCGCGGCCAGTTTTTTTTCGCCGGTCAAATTAATCGGCGTCGTCGGCGAAGATTTTCCAAAAAAATATATCGAATTATATCGCCGCCGCAAAATTGATTTGAGCGGCCTGCAAATCGTGCCGGGAAAAACGTTCCATTGGTCGGGCGAATATGAAGTGAACATGAACAATCGCCGCACGCTGCTGACCGAACTCGGCGTGTTTGAAAATTTCACGCCGCATTTGCCGGACGCGCACAAATCGTCGCAATTCGTCCTGCTCGCGAACATTGCGCCCGCGCTTCAGCACCACGTTCTTGATCAAATGTCGCGCCCGAAATTCGTCGTCGCCGACACGATGGACTTGTGGTTGAACATCGCGCTCGACGGATTGTTGAAGTTGCTTCCGCGTCTCGACGGCTTTGTTCTCAACGACAGCGAGGCGCATCAGTTGACGAAGGAAGACAACGTGTTTGCCGCGCTGAAAAAAATTCACAAGCTCGGGCCAAAATACGTCATCATCAAAAAAGGTTCGCATGGCTCGATCTTGTCCGGCCCGCGCGGTTATTTCATTTGTCCGGCGTATCCGCTGCACACCGTTTGCGACCCGACCGGTGCGGGCGATTCGTTCGTCGGCGGCATGATGGGGTTTTTGGCGACGGCGCGCGGCTCAACTGAAAATAATATTCGTCGCGCAATGATTTACGGCAGTGTCACCGCGTCGTTTTGCTGCGAAGGGTTTGGACTGAACCGCACGACGAAAATCAAACGCACCGACATCGAACGCCGGGTAAAGGAATTGGAAAAGCTGACGGAATTTTAGCCGAAAGAAACTCGCCGATTTGCAAAAACAGCGTATGATTTGGTCAACAAGGAATTGTGGAGCACACGCACACAAATCATAAACCGCCGAGCGCAAATCAATCGCGAATCATCTGGTTTGCGCTGACGGCGCTGGCGATTGCCGCAATCATTTGCGTCGCGGTCGGTTTGATTTGGGGCATTGGAAAAATTCTTGATTTGTTAAGCCCCGTTCTCTGGCCGCTGGCGATCGCCGCAGTGCTCGCGTATTTACTCGACCCGGCGGTCAATTGGCTTCAGCAGCATAAAATTCCACGCACATGGGCCATCGTTATCGTTTTCATCAGCGTGTTCTGCATTTTTGGCGGAATTCTCGCCAGCATCATTCCGCAATTGGTAGATGAAACGAATAAACTCGTCTCAAAAATTCCAGGTTACACGGCGCACGCGCAACAAAAAATTGAAAATTGGGCGAACAAGGCGGACAACGCGGCGCAGCAGCAAAATACAAATACCGTGCCCGTTGAAACCAATGCCGCGCCGAAAACTGAAAATTCATTTACTCCGCCAAAATCTAAAGTTCATTCGCAAAAAAATTCCGCGTCGCCAACAAATTCAGAAAATAATTTCCAAACCAACGCCGCTGCCTCCGGCCAGAACAATCAGCAAATCCACAAGCAATTGCTTTCGTCCGCGAAAGATTGGATTACACAAGTCATGCCCAAAGTCGGCAATTGGCTTTTCAATCTGCTCGGCAAGGCGACCTCGCTCGTGGACGCTGTCGTCGCGTTGATTTTGATTCCAATCTACGCATTCTATTTTTTGCGTGAAAAACGTGAAATCAAAACGCAGTGGACAAACTATCTGCCCATCCGCGATTCGCACACGAAAGACGAACTTGTCTTCATCCTTTCATCGGTCAACCAATACATGGTCGCATTTTTTCGCGGACAAGTGCTCGTCGCGCTCATCAACGGCGCGCTTTACACCGTCGGCTATCTCATCCTCGGACTCGACTACGCCTTTTTGCTCGGCGTGTGCGCAGTGATTTTAACCATCATTCCGTATTTGGGAGCCATCATTAATGGCATCATCGCGCTCATTCTCACGGCGATACAATTCGGCGATTTATTTCACCCGCTCATGGTCGTCGTTGTGTTCGCCGTCGTGCAATCGCTGGAAAGCTTTTTCTATTCGCCGCGCATCATGGGCAACCGCGTGAACCTGCATCCGGTCGTCGTCATCATCGCGCTGATGATTGGCATGACGCTGCTCGGCGGATTGCTTGGAGGAATTCTGGCAATTCCCCTTGCCGCCGCGCTGCGCGTGCTGCTGTTCCGTTACGTCTGGAAAAAACCGGAACCGCCGAGGCCGGAAATTTAATTGCATTTGTCGGCAGTGAAAAACGGGAAAATTCCATTCAAAATCGTGCTTGGCAGAAACTTGCATCCAAAATACAGTCCAGACATGAATCGACTGCAAAACCGCTGGCCGCCAAGCGTATGAGCATTTTGTCTGTCATCAAAGCGCCAGTGGCAGTTCAGCTATACCGCTGTTTATTTACTTTGAGTCTCATTTATTTCGGTTCGTTTCTGCGACTTCTCCATCATGGCAGCCCGGTTTCTGGCATTTTGGTGATAGCTGGGTTTCCTTTTTTCAGTTTGGTTGGATTGATTGCTGCGTGCCTTCCCATCCGTTTCTCGCGGTGGATTATGGCGATACTCGGAGTCCTGATTCCAAGCGTTGCCTTTGGAGGATTATTTTTCGCTGCATTGCCAGATCAGGGCTGGTTTGACACGGCAGGCGGTGTGCTGATTTGGTGCGCTATTATTGGTGTGCCGATTTCATGGGCGTTTATGCTGTTTAGGGATAAGAAGACTTGTGAGTATTTCGGCGGATTGGCGGCCTAACACCTAGATAAACTGCAAAGCGTAAAAAATTATTTCGCCAGCATTTCCCGCACGTCCACCGCTTCCATTCCCGCCGAACGAATTGCCTGCAAGCCAAGTTCTGTGTCTTCGTAAGCGCGGCAACTTTTCGGTTCAACGCCGATGAGCCGCGCCGCTTCGAGAAAAATGTCCGGCGCGGGCTTTTGATTCGTTACCATTTCACTCGTCACGACGGCGTCGAACAAATCTCGGATTTTCAAATGTTCCAGCACCATGCAAATGATTTTTTGCGTGCCGCCGGAAGCGACGGCCATCGGAATTTTTCCGAAATTTTCTTTCGCAATCTCCACGACGGCATGGATCGGTTTCACTTGCTCAAGTGTTTTCAGGTAAGTCTCCTCTTTTTCATGCGCGACGGCGATATGGTCGAGAGAGCGACCTTGCTCCTGTGCCAGCATTTTCAAAATGTCCCGCGATGGCACGCCGCCGGTCGCATAAAAACGGTCCTGTGGAAAATGCAGGTTGTGCCGCTGCGTAATCATCTGCCACGCGCGCCAGTGCAACGGCATCGTGTCGGCCAAAGTGCCGTCGCAGTCGAAGATTAGACCTTTAATTTCTTTCATTTTTCATTTTGTCACGCGAAGAACGCGAAGGAGACGAAGTAAAAAATCTTCTTCGCAAACTTCGCGGCCTTCGCGCGAAATTAAATTTTTAATTCTGTCAATTTCTGTTCCAAATCGTGCGTCATGAGCGGCTCGATGAGCGGATCAATTTCGCCTTCGATGACATTTGCCAGATTGTAAAGCGTCAACTCGATGCGATGGTCGGTGACGCGGTTCTGCGGAAAATTGTAGGTGCGGATTTTTTCGCTGCGGTCGCCGGTGCCGATCTGGTCTTTGCGATGCGCGGCGTATTTCGCGTTTTCCTCGGCGATTTTTCTTTCGAGCAAACGCGAGCGCAGGACGGTCATGGCCTTGGCGCGATTTTTTATTTGGGAGCGCTCGTCAGCGATGCGGACGGTGAGGCCGCTCGGCTTGTGCTGGATTTGCACGGCGGAATCGGTGGTGTTCACGCCCTGGCCGCCTTTGCCAGACGCGCGACAGACGGTGACTTCGATTTCATCGGGCTTGATCTCGACGTCCACTTCCTCGGCCTCGGGCAAAACGGCAACGGTCGCGGTGCTCGTGTGAATGCGCCCCTGCGCCTCGGTCGCGGGCACGCGCTGGACGCGATGAACGCCGCTCTCGTATTTCAGCCGCTTGAAAACATCCGTGCCGTTGATCTGAAAAATGATTTCCTTGAAACCGCCGAGGTCGGACGGACTGGAATCGAGCGGCTCGACTTTCCATCGGCGCGCTTCGGCGTAACGGCAATACATCCGATACAAATCAGCGGCGAACAACGCGGATTCCGAGCCTCCCGCACCCGCGCGGATTTCAATGATCGTATTGCGTGAATCGGTTGGATTCGGCGGCACGAGGCCGAACTGGATTTGTTGCGCGAACTTTTTTTCTGCAAATTCAAGCCGCGCCACTTCCTCGCGCGCGAGTTGCGCGAGTTCGGATTCCGCCGGTTCGCTTTTGAGCAGCGCCCGGTTTTCCGCCAATTGTTCCTGCGTTTTGAAAAAATTGTCGCCTGTCGCGACCAATTCTTTTAGTCGCGAATATTCCTTGGCCAATTCCTGCGCGCGCTGCGGATTGTCGAAGGCCTTTGGATCATTCAGCGCGGATTCAATTTCGACAAAGCGGCGGCGGAATTTTTCAATATATGGGCGCAAATCCATTTGTGCAAAAAGAAATCCGCCCGCTCACGCAAATGCGCGGGCGGGCGGAATGAAATCGTGCAGCTAAACTTTTTTCTTTTTCTTCGTGGCGTGTTCGGCTTGTGCGGCGGCGGTCTTGGCGGCACGTTGCTGGAATTTGTCCACGCGGCCGGCGGTGTCCACGAATTTTTGCGTGCCGGTGTAGAAGGGATGGCACACGTTGCAAATGCCGACGATGATGGTCTGCTTGGTGGAGCGCGTCTTGATCACGTTGCCACAGGCGCAACGGATTTCCGCGTCCACATATTTCGGATGAATGTCCGTCTTCATAAAAAGGACTGAAAATCTATCAGGAAAACGCGCGATGACAAGAGGGAAGTTTTGGTCAACGCCAGTAAACGCAAAACAAAATTGTCGGCGCAATTAGGACGTTGTCCATCAGAATGAAATTGCGGCTGCAAGAAATGTTGCGGGCAAACGTTCTTTCGTGAGAATTTATTTTCTCTTTGCGTAAAGGATGTTAAAAACTTAAGATAATCGCGGTTTGTCCGATGGTGTAATGGTAACACAGCGCCCTTTGGAGGCGTTATTCATGGTTCGAATCCATGTCGGACAGCCATTCATTCTTCCAATTCCGCGTTACAGCAATTTTCTTCAATCGTTGCAGAACCATTTTTGCCATTTCCAAAACGCTTCAGGCAAACCATCAAAATGCTGATGTCGGCGGGCGACACGCCAGAAATTCTCGCCGCCTGACCAATTGTGGCTGGCCGGATTTTGGAAAGTTTTTGCCGCGCCTCAAGCCGCAAACTTGGAACAGTTGTGAAATCAAATTCGTTCGGAATATTTTTGTCTTCCAGATTTTTGAACTTTTGAACTTCAATTTCCTGCCGTTCAATGTAGCCAGCATATTTGACCGCGATTTCCACCTGTTGAACGACTTCGTCAGGCAATGCTTCATCGCGCTTGGGCAGGTTTTTATAAGTTGTTTCTGGACGCGAAAGAATTTTTGCCAGAGAATCTGATTCATAATTCGTTAATAACAAGCGATTTAATTCAATTTTAATCGCGCTTTCTTTGGCTTTGAATTTTTGGAAATTGCGTTCCGGTAACAATCCGATTTCATGACCAATTTTTGAAAGGCGCAAATCAGCGTTGTCCTGTCGCAAGAGCAATCTGTATTCGGCGCGCGAAGTGAACATTCGATAGGGTTCGGACGTGCCCTTGGTAATCAAGTCGTCAATTAAAACGCCGATGTATGCCTGATCCCGCCGGAGCACGATAGGCTCTAATTCTTTTACTCGCCGGGCTGCATTGATTCCGGCTATCAGACCTTGCGCGCCAGCTTCTTCGTAACCCGAAGTGCCATTAATTTGGCCTGCCAGAAAAAGATTTTGGCAAATTTTGGTTTCAAGTGAGGGGTGTAATTGCGTCGGGTAAGCAAAATCGTATTCAACTGCATAAGCCGGACGCAAAATTTCCGCGTTCTCACATCCAATGATAGTGCGAACCAAATCCACTTGAACTTCAAATGGCAAGCACGTTGAAAATCCGTTGACATAAAATTCATCAGTTTCGATGCCTTCCGGTTCGAGAAAAATTTGATGCCGTTCTTTTTCTGGAAATTTGACGATTTTATCTTCAATTGATGGACAATAACGCGGCCCAATTCCTTCAATTACACCAGAATACATTGGTGATTTATGAATGTTTGCGTGAATGATTTTAGCTGTTTCTGAAGTGGTAAATGTGATAAAACAAGGCAATTGGCCGTTAATTCGCGAAAGAATCGAATGAGGTGGATATTTGTTATTTATATTTCTGATTAGCGGTTTGTCCCCGGAATGTTCCACATGGAACAAATCATCTTTCCAAAACGTAAAATAGGGAACTGGCTCATCACCCGGCTGGATTTCAGTTTTTGAAAAGTCAATGGATCGGCGCAAAAGACGAGGCGGTGTTCCGGTCTTCAATCGGCCAAGTTCAAGGCCGAGTTTTTTGAGTGATGCTGAAAGGTTCATTGCGGCGGCATCTCCTGCTCGTCCGCCAGATTGCTGATTTGTTCCAATGTGCATCAGGCCGCGAAGAAAAGTTCCAGTCGTGATTACAATTGTCTTGCCGAGGTATTGAACTTCGAGGGTTGTTTCGACGCCAAAAGCAATTCCATCCTTATGCAAAATGTTCGCCGATTGTCCCTGTTTTACATCCAAGTTTGGCTCTGATTCGCAAATCCACTTAAGCCGGAATTGATATGCCTTTTTATCGCACTGTGCTCGCGGCGCCCAAACTGCCGGACCTTTTTTGGTGTTCAGCATTCGAAACTGAATTCCAGTCATGTCCGTGACTTTGCCCATTTCGCCACCAAGTGCGTCAATTTCTCGCGCCAAGTGTCCTTTTGCCAATCCACCAATTGCCGGATTGCAGGACATTTGGCCTATAGTGTCTGCGTTGATGGTAAGCAACAAAGTTTGGCAACCCATTCGCGCAGCAGCCAAGGCCGCTTCAACACCAGCGTGACCGGCACCCACCACAATCACATCGTATTTTTTTGGATAAATAAACATCACTTCAAGGCATATTTATCGTTGATTTTAGAAATTCTTTTGTTCTCAAATAAATATTGTAACACTTTTAATATAATTTCTTTATCTATATTATTAATTGCCGCTGATATTTCGTCCAAAGTGCAAGATTGTTGTTTTTTAGCAAGGCAAGTCAGAATTTGTAATTGAGTTTCAATGACTTGGCCAGCGGCTTTTTTGCCGGCTTCAACTCCAGGCTGATGATAAGCATTGATGTTGATCAAGGAGGCGTAAAAGCCTACTGCTCGTTCAAATAGTGCTATCAACATTCCCACAGTGTGCGGAGAAACGTCCTTTACGGTAACTGTCAATGACTCACGATTTTTGTCCGCCAATGCTTGCCGCGTTCCCAAATAGAAACCATGGAGAAAATCTCCCGCAGTCACTTTCTCTTCAACCATCAAAGCTGAACCATGGCCGTCATTCAGGACTTCAATGAATGTTGCAAAAAAATCATTAAGGCCTTCTCGCAATTGTTGAATATACGAATGTTGATCTGTCGCTCCTTTATTTCCAAGAACCGTAATTCCCTGATTGACCACTTTACCATCTCTATCCAATTCTTTTCCCAATGATTCCATCACCAATTGCTGAAGATACTTGGAAAACAACTCAAGCCGGTCTTTGTATGGTAAAATAACCATGTTTTTGGTTCCATTATCGTTACCTGACTCGAACCATGCCAATGAAAGAAGCATTGCAGGATTAGCTTTAACGTTTTTACATTTTGTCAATCGGTCTATTTCAGCAGCACCACTTAACAAACCGTCAATGTTAAATCCTTGCAAAGCCGCAGGCAGCAACCCTACTGCTGACAATTCGCTGGTGCGTCCACCAATCCAATCCCACATAGGAAAATGCGCCAGCCATTTATTTCGAGTTGCGTATTTATCCAATTCACTTCCTTCCATCGTCACGGCAATGACGTGTTGAGCGAAATCAAGCGATGCTTTTTCATAAGCAGCTTTTGCGAACAGCATTCCATTGCGCGTTTCTTTCGTTCCGCCCGATTTGGAAATGATGATGCACAACGTGCGATTCAAATCATTTCCAATGGTTGCTAAAACACGGTCCATGCCATCAGGATCGGTATTGTCGAAGAAGTAAGGCTTTAGTTTGTCGGTGCGCGGATCGCCAAGCGCGTGAGCCACAAATTGAGGACCGAGCGCCGAACCTCCGATACCGATGAGTAGGAAATTTTTGAATGTTCCGCCCGCACCTCGAATTTCGCCGGAATGAATTTGTCCCGCAAATTTCTTAATGTTGACAATGGTTTTCTCAATTTCAGCGCGGATTTCCGCCGTTGGCGCAAGCGAGGGATTGCGCAGCCAATAATGACCGACCATGCGGTTTTCATCGGGATTTGCAATCGCGCCTTTTTCGAGCGCATCCATTTCTTCAAACGCCTTTTGCGCGCGCGGTTCCATGCTCGCAAAAAATTCATCCGACACATTCATCCGGCTCAAATCCACCGCAAGGCCGACTTCGGGAAATTCGGTGTAATATTTTTGGAACCGTTCCCACCATTCCTGTTTTGATAAATTCATAAAATGAAATGAAACTTCGCCAAACGGCGGAGAAACAAAACGAGAAAATAGCACAATAGTTTTCGCTGCGACAATGCAAAACGGAACGAATTAAATTCAGTGAAACGGCGAAGATGATTCCGGGAGAAACAAAATTATTTCAACGGCAGCAAAACGCAAATCGTCGTGCCGCGCCCAATTTTAGATTTGATGGTAATTTTGCCCCGATGTGTTTCGATGATGCGGCCGACAATGGCCAGACCCAGACCGGTGCCTTTGGATTTTGTCGTGGCCAGCATTGCGGTAAAAGCCTGCCGCTGCAATTCCTTGCTCATGCCATCGCCAGTGTCTTTGAATTCAACGGAAATATGCGTCGTTTTTTCCGCAGTGCGTGGCGAATGGACGGCGCGGGATTGAATTGTCAGCGTTCCGCCGTCGGGCATCGCTTCGGCGGCGTTAAGAATCAAATTCAAAAATGCCTGTTCCAATTGCGGCGCATCGCCCAAGACCACAGGCAAATCCGGCTGCAATTTGGAAATTAATTTTACATTTTGATTCGCCAACTTGTGACGGACGAGCAATCCAAGTTCATCAATCAACTCGTTCAAATTTACCGGCGCAAGTTTTGGTTCCGTTGTCCGCGCGAAATCCAAAATCTGCTCCACGATTTTGTTCAAGTGTTCGATTTTTGCGTCAATAAGCCGGGCATCTTTCGCACGCGGATCGTTGTCGGGAAATTTCAGATTCAGGGAATGATACAGCAATTTCATCACCGTGAGCGGATTGCGAATTTCATGCGCGACTTCGGCGGCAAGCAATCCGAGCGCGGACAATTTTTCGTTCTGCCGCAATTGTTCCTCCACGTCCACGATGCGTTCGTAAAGCCGCGCTTTTTCAATCGCGATTGCCGACAATTCCGCCAACGCGCTCAAAATACGAATCTCTTCGTTGGAAAAATGATAAGGGCGATCCGTATAAACATTCAAAGTGCCGATCGCTTCGCCCGCGAACAACAGCGGCACGCTTAACAATGAAATCAAACCTTCACGCCGCGCGACATCAACGTTTTGATAACGCGAAGAAATTTGGACGTTTTCCAATTGTTGAGATTTTTTTCTGCGGACAACCGCTCCAAGAAAACTTTCTTCCACGCTCAGGCGCGGCTTTTTCAAATAGGCATCCTCTGCGCCGTGGCTCGCGCGCAAATCCAGCCACTCGCGGCTTTCGTCGAGCATCATCAGCGAGCACATTCGCGCGCGCATCAATTCACACGCTTCCCGCGTGATGGCGCGCAATGCTTCGTCCAGATTCAACGTGGAATTAATCGTGCGGCTCACGGCGACCAGCGACTCAAACAATCTTGCCTTCAATCGCAATTGCTCGTAAAGCCATGTGTTTTGAATCACTTTCGCCGCTTGAACCGCCAATTCTTGAAGCAATTCCTGGTCGTCAGCGCTAAAAGCATCCACGCGATCCGAATCCACGTTCAACACGCCGCGCACTTCGCCGTTCACTTCCAGCGGCACGGCCAATTCCGATTTCACGCCGCGCCGGGCGACGATGTAACGCGCATCGTGAGTGACATTTCCAACATTTGCTGGTTTGCCGTGACGGGCAACCCAGCCGGTGATGCCTTCGCCGACCCGCAATTTTAATTTCGCCGCCGCCGCCGGCAAATTTTGCGACGCATGGATTTCCAGAAAATTCGTCGTGGGATTGATCAAAACGACCGAGCCGCTCGAAGCATTCATCAGGCGAACGGCTTCGCGCACGATCAATTGCAGCGCTTCCTGCGGGTCAAGTGTCGAGTGGATGACGTTGCTCACCTGATAGAGCAATCGCCACCGCTCGTGACGCGATTTTAATTTTCCAAATTCGTCGTTCATCGCACGCGCGCCGTGAGAAAAATTCCCGCCGCGCCAAAAATAAAATTCGGCAGCCATGCCGCCAGCCAGCCGGGCAAATGGCCGCCTGTGCCGAGCGCAAAACTGATTTTTTGAATCACAAAAAAAGTGAAGCAAATGAAAATGCTGCCCGCCACGCCAAAAAATAAATTGCGGCGACCCGACACCGCGCCAAACGGGATCGCGATGAGCACCACGATGAGGCACGTCAGCGGCTCGGCAAAGTGCTGATGCAATTGCGTCTGCACCCATCCCGATTGGACGCCTGGCCGCAGCCACAAGTATTCCAAAAGATTCGCCAGCGATAATATGTTTTTATGCCCGAATTGTTCAGAATCATTGATTTTCAATTCAATTTTCATTTCGCGCGGCGTTTCCGCGAATTCCGGCGTCGCCAGCACATTGGTTTGCAACGACGGCACAAACGGCTCGCTCGGACGCGCCTGCACATATTCGGCAACGTTGAAAAATGTCCAAATCCGGTTTGTGTGAACCGCGTGCTCGGCATTCAACTGCCGGCTCGAACCGTCCGGCAACGACCAATTCACCTGCACATCGTCCAATTGGGCGGCGTTGAAATTAAATTTCGAGAAAAACCACGTTCGATGCGCGCGATCGTTTTGAAACGCCATTTTTTTTTGTGCCGAAGCCATTTCTGCTTTTGGAAGGTAACGGTTCAGAATTTTATCCGCCCAATCCGCGCTGCGCGGCACGCAAAATTCATTCAGCGCGAACAGCACCATGCTGGCAAAAAATCCGACGACAAAATATGGCGCGCAAATCCGCCACAAACTTACGCCCGCCGCGCGCATCGCCGTGATTTCATTATGCCGTGCGTGGTGCGTGAGCGTGTAAAGCAGCGCGAGCAACAGCGCGACCGGCAACGCCGTCACCAAAAATTCCGGCGTCATCGCAATCGAATATTCAAGCACGTCGAGCAGATGCAGTTTTGCGGTCTGTAATTTGTCCAGATCATTAAAAAGGCTGAACGAAATCCAAAAAATGAGAAATCCGCCGAGGCAATATGCCAATGGCGCGAGCAATTCGCGGAATAAATATCGGTCAAGCAACCGCATCGCCACAGAGTATTCGGCGCGATACAAGCGGAGCAAGTTTGTTCACGCACAACAAACTTGGATTCAATCGCATTTCCGCCATAATGCGACTGCGTGCAATTCATTCGCGACATTTACGCCAAAAAAAAGGCCGCCAAAAAGCCGGTCATTTCGTTTGAATTTTTTCCGCCGAAAACGGATGAAGGCGACCGCGCGTTGCTCGAAAAACAAATTCCCGCGCTCGCGCAGGCCAAACCCGATTTTTGTTCCGTCACTTATGGCGCCGGCGGCAGCACGCGCGATAAAACGCTCAAAATCGTTGATTCCATCCAGCGGCAACACATCGTCGCGCTGGCGCATTTAACGTGTGTCAACCATACGCGCGATGAAGTTGGCAACGTGCTGGAAAAAATCCGCGCGCTCAATTGCAAAAATATTCTCGCGTTGCGCGGCGACCCGCCAGGCGGCGGCGAATTTCATAAAACACCCGGCGGATTTGAATTTGCGGCGCAGCTCGTGAAATTCATCCGCGAACAAAATGGATTTTCCACCGGCGTCGCCGGATTTCCCGAAGGCCACATCGCCAACAGGGTTGGCAAGCACGATGATTGGCAGCATTTGAAGGAAAAAGTGGACGCGGGCGCGGATTTTATCCTGACGCAATTATTTTTCGACAACGCGGATTTTCTCGAATTCCGCGATTATGTCGCCGGCCATCTCGGCGTGAAAGTTCCGCTCGTGCCGGGAATCGTTTCCATCTTGAGCGCGGCGCAAATCACGAAGTTCACGCAGCTTTGCGGCGCAAAAATTCCGCTGGCGTTGCGCGCCAAATTGGATGAACTGGCGAATGATGACGAAGCCGCTGCGAAATTCGGCATCGAATACGCCACGCGGCAATGCGAGGATTTGCTGCGCGCCGGCGTGCCGGGACTGCATTTTTACACGCTCAACAAAGCGCATTCGACCGTGCAGGTTTTGAAAAATCTGGGGCTGGCGTGATTATTTTTTCGGCAATTGCGCGTCCACGATTTCGCACAAGACGTGCATGAGCAATTTCTGCGCTTCCTGAATTCGCGCCGTATTGTTGCCTTGCACAATCAAATCAATCGTCGCGATTCCTTTTGTGAAGCCACCATCGCGACCGAGGAAACAAATGCTTTCGATGCCTTTGCGTTTGGCTTCTTCCAGCGCGCGCAAAATGTTTTTTGAGTTGCCGCTCGTCGTGAACGCGATGAGCACGTCGCCTTGCGCGCCGAGTCCCTGGACTTGCCGCGCAAAAATTTCGTCGGCATGATAATCGTTGCAGACGGCGGTCATGAATTCGCCGTTGGCCGTGAGCGAGATGGCCGGATACGGACGGCGATCTTCCGAAAAGCGGCAGAGAAATTCCGTGGCGAAATGCGTGGCGTCCGACGCGCTGCCGCCGTTGCCGCAGACAAGCAATTTTTTGCCGGAAGTCAGGCAGGTCAAAACCATTTTGGCCGCGCGCGCGAGCGGCTCTTCCAGATTCGTCAATCCGCGAAACGTCGCGACGGCTTCGTCAATCGCCTTTTGCAAATGTGCCATGTGCGAAGATTAAATGTTGGCCGGTGAAAGAAAAGGCGAAATCAACTACAACAATCACATGAAATTGATTCAAATGAATGGCCAACTTTTTCTTGCATCAATCTTTTGCCTGCTGCTTGTTGGTTGCAGCAAAACAAATCTACAAGATAAGGACAGTTTTCACCTCACGATTGACAAGTTGATTGACGACGGCGAGACGCAGATTGCAGTTTTGAAAATTGAATCGCCGCGTGCCGCTGACCTTCAATTCAGCTACAAAGGAAAAAATGGCGACTCGTCCGGGTCTGCGCTGCTTTCGCCCGAAATCAATGGAACAACAACGGAAGGGCAAATCCTATTGAGCGCGGCAAAAGTAGATTGCGATACAAATTGGACGAAAATTCAGGTCGTCACCAAAGTCAGTGATGCCATTCACAATGGCGGCGCGACTTGCACGTCAACCTATCCAGTGCGACCAGTCACCAAACTTGAAAATTTCTTTTCAATCGTTGCCGTAAATGGAACCTACAAATTTTTTGAACCATTGACGATTGCTTCACTCGGTGGCAAACCGATTACTTTGGTGCTTACCAATGCGCCTAATTAAACTCATTCGCTGGAATCGCGACCATCAGCCGCACCGCGAAAAATTGTCGCCGTAATTTTCAGTCGCACAGCGACGACCGAAAATAGCCCGCAGTTTCAACTGCGGGTAAAAGCGTCAAAACAAATCAAGCCCCGTCAGGGGCGACAGAATCGCGCAATGTCGAAATTTTCCGCCGTCCCTGACGGGACTTTTCGGCCTCGTTCGATTCAAACCCACGGTTGAAACCGTGGGCTATTATCTTACCGCGCCTCCGGCGCTAAAATTCACTTCAAACCTTCCCATGCTTGATCGTCTTCATCCGCGCGTGCCATTTCTGGATTTGTTTGTGTGGCTTGGGCAGTTCGTAATGGCCGGAGTAAAGAAAATTTTCCAGCATCCCGAACAGATCAAAATCCACAAAGCGCGGATGCCGTTCGAGAATGAATGGCAAGTGCGTCAGCATCATTTCAAACGGCATCAATTCCGCTTCCAATTTTTTTAACAAGGTTTTTTGCTCTTTGCGCCATTGGTCAATGCAGCCGCGCCCGAATTTCCGTTCCTTGAACCGTAAAAATTGCAATTGATCGCGCGCGGGAACAAATTCTTTCCAATAAATGTCGTTGAGCCGGAACGTTGCGCCTTCGATTTCATTTTCGATGTCGCGCCAGAGAATGGATTGCACGTCGCACCAGCGTTCGGGAAACAGGCCGAGCTTAAATTTGTCGTCGAGATATTTCGCGATGACCTGCGAATTTTCATCCACTTCAAAAATCACTTCCTTTCCGTCGCGCAAAATCGGCACGCCGTAATAACGTTGCCGCGTGAGTTTCCAGACGAGCGAACGGTCTTGATTCGGGATGTTCGTGATTTTGAACGGCGCGCCGGAAAATTCCAAAATGCGCCGCTGCACGATGCAAAACGGACTCCACGGAAATTGAATGAGTTCAATCATGCAAAAATGTTCGCGCGAAGCTGATGAATTACAAGCGGAATTATGTCTGCGACAAACAAGTTGCGGAATATTCCCGAACGTTTCTCCCTCTCCGCCATGAAATGGGGGAGAGGGCCGGGGTGAGGTGGCGCTGATTTCTTTCAAAACTAAAATCCCCTCACCCTGACCCTCTCCCCGCTTAATCGCGGGGCGAGGGAATGATTTGTTTTTTTGCCCGCCATTTTACAAGCGCAAACCACTTTACACATTTTTGCAACGGCGTTAGAGTCGTCACATGGCTGCTGAATACGACGCGACCGAATTTATTGACACCGATTTTGAAGCGCATAAGACGCCGTCGCCGTTTGGCGCGAGCACGTCCGCCGCCGACCCGCTCCGCGCGCCCACGCGCGAGGAAGTGGACCGCAAAGTCGTCGAGGCGCAACAAAAACTCGCCGAGCTGAAACGCGCGCAGGAAGATTTGGAACGCGAACGCGCCTCGCTCGAAGAATTGCGCCGTCGCCAGCTTGAATTTCAAAACGGCCGGCAGGAAATGGTGCAAAATCTCACGCGCGGACTCGGCTTGCTCGAAGAAGCGGAATTCAACGCGCGCCGCGATTCCGAGCAAATGATCAAAACCATTGCTGACTTCCGCGATGCGATGGAAAAAATTCAAAATGTTCGCGATGAAACGTGGACGAAAGAAAATTTTCAGATGGAATTGACGCGCGCGCTGACCATCGTCGAAAACGCGCGCATGGAATGGAATTCCGCGCGTCTCAAATTGTCCGCGCTCGCCGGTGAAGCCGCGCAGCAAAAATCCGAAACGGAAACCGCGCCCGCGCCGGTCGTTTCGCCGTTTGCCAACATGAGCTTCGGCGAACTTTGCAAATTCGGTTTGGCGATGACGTGGCCGCTGTTGTTGATTGCACTCGGCGCGCTCGGCGTGTTCATCGCCATTTTGCTCCGGCAGCATTGAAAGTTGTTGTCGTATGGCCGCGAAGAAAAAGGCGAAACAGGTTGACCCGATTTCCGAACGCGCGCGCGCCCTGAACGAACAAATCTCCTCGCTCGAAGCCGAAATAAAAAAGATTGATTCGCAATTGCAGCGTCCGCCCGCGCCAAAATTCAAATCAACGGCGATTCCCCACGGCGCAACCGTTTCACGAAAACCCGAACCCGCACCAGCGCCAAAACCCAAACCAACCGAACCCGTTTTTGAAGAAATAAAAAAATCTGCGCCGACCGCCGAACCCGGATCGCCGGAGCATTACAACGAACTCGGCGTGCGCAAATACGATCTGCCCGCGCTGTGGAAACGCATCCGCAATCATTTTCGCAGCCCGACCACGAGCAATCCGCGCCTCGTGAATTATCTCGCCGCTGGCGGCGTGCAGGGATTGCGCCCGTTGCGCTACGAAAAACGCGTCGCGCGCAACCGCCTGTTCGCGCTCATCATTTTCCTGATGGTTGTCCTCTTGGGCATTATTTCGCTGGTTGTGAAATATCATCATTGAGTTAAAATATTGAATCCTATGAAAAATAATCTTGTTGAACTTCCGATCTCCACACGCGACGGACAATTTATCGCGCGCTATTCTGAAAAAGGTCTGGCTGAACTCGATTTCCCAAAAAATGGTAGGGCCGAGCTGCCGCTCGGCCAGGCGGCGCAGCAGCGCCGCCCTACCAGATCAAATGGAATTCCCTCCAAAATCAAAAATTGGCATCGCGCGACTGAAACCGCGTTAAAAAAAATTCTCGTCGGGAAAAAATCAAAATTACCGCCGCTCGACTGGACGGGCAAAACGGATTTTCAAAAATCCGTGTGGCGGCAAATGCTGAAGATTTCCGCCGGCAAGACGAAAAGCTACGGCGAAATTTCAATTGCGATTGGCAAGCCCAAGGCCGTCCGCGCCGTGGGCGGCGCGTGCGGCACGAATCCGGTTCCGGTTTTGGTTCCGTGCCATCGCGTGCTGGCCGCGAACAAAAAACTCGGCGGTTTCTCCGGCGGATTGGATTGGAAACGCAGTTTGCTCAAGCGCGAAGGGATTAAACCCGAAAATTAAAGAAACATTCGTAATGAAAACTCAACGCATCCTGCAATGGATTTTATCCGCGATAGCGGCTGCGTCTATTTTATTTCCCCTCGGATATTTGTTCTGGGGATCTTCTCCATGGGACATCGGAGGAGACATTTTTCTCGCGCTTTTGTGCGGCGCGGCGCTTTCACCTATCGTGGCTTTATGGATTTTTTCTATAATTATCAAATCCCTTATTGGACGTTATATTCTTTTGGCAGCCGCAGTGATCGCATTTGCTTTTGGAGGATTTGTTTACAATGACATTTCTGCTATTCAAAAGGATGCATTGAATGGTTTAGTGTTTTTATTTTTGCCAATGTGGCTGAATGCCAGCTTAGGATTGGTTTTTGGAATTGTTCTTCTCGTTGAACAATTGCGCAAAAAACGTGACGCAATCCCTCCCAAAATTTAAGGCGAGTGCTGATTTATTTTGCCGTCAGCCGGATGATTTCGTGCAGGGGCGTTTGCGGTTTGAATTTCACGAAGCGTTCCAGTTTTTCCACGAGCGGTTTGCGACGGCGCATGTCGTCAAAGCCCGGCGCGCCTGTCACGCCGTAGCTTTTGGGCGAAGGCGGATACGCCTTGTCGTAGGGAATCAATTCAATCTTTGATTTCGAGCCGAGCGTTTTCACCACGAGCCGCGCGAGTTCGAGCATGGAAACTTCCTCCGTGCCGCCGATGTTGAAAATTTCCCCGCGCGTCTTCCGGCAATCCTGCAAACGCACGAGCGCTTCCACCACGTCGTTCACGAGGCAAAAACAGCGCGATTGTTTGCCATCGCCGAAAACTTTCAGCGGCTCATTCTTTTTTGCAGCGGAAATAAATCGCGGCAGCACCATTCCGTAACGTCCGGTCTGGCGCGGGCCGACGGTGTTGAACAGCCGCGCGATGATGACGGGCAATTTGCGTTCGCGCGCGCAGGCCAGCGCGAGAAATTCGTCCGTGAGTTTTGCGCTCGCATAACTCCAGCGCGAATGGTTCGGCGGGCCGATGAGTAAATCGTCGTCCTCGCTGAATTCCGCCTTCGCGCTTTTGCCATAAACTTCCGAGGTGGAAGTCAGAAGCAACGGCGTGAAATTTTTCACAGCGGCGCGCAAAAGAATTTCCGTTTCATGAAAACTGGATTCCAACACGTGCAGCGCGGATTTGACGACGAGTTCCACGCCAACGGTCGCGGCCAGATGGAAAATGAATTCTGCTTTCGCGACGAGCTTCGACAAATCTTTGCATTCAGAAATTTTGCAGCGGACAATTTTCAGGCGGGGATTTTTTTTGACCGCGCGCAAATTGTTCAGACTGCCGGTCGAGAAATCGTCAATAACAACAACGTTCTTTCCATCATTCAACAATCGCTCGACAAGATGTGATCCAATGAATCCAGCCCCTCCAGTAACCAAAATGTTCTTTGCACTTTTCATTTGAGGGCGTTCGCGATCGTCTCGGCGAGTTTTTGGCGGAAGTCCGCGCTTTCAATCAGCGTGGCGTCGTGCCGATTTGATAAATAGCCGTTCTCAATCAAAATTGCCGGGCGATTTTGTCCGCGCAACACGGTCATAAATCGCGCGCGACAGACGCCGCGATCTTCGAGTCCGGTGGCACGGATCAATGCATCGTGCAATTTCACGGCGAGTTGCAGGTTTTGCGCGTCGAAATTGTTGGCGGGCAGATTTTCATACCACGGGTCGGCGTAATCGTGCGTGAGCGTGGACGGCATTCCAGCCGGCGTGACGCAATAGGTTTCGATGCCGCCGACGCGTCCGCTACGGTCGGCAGTCGCATTGAAATGCAAACTGATAAACAAATCCGCATGATACTCCTCGGCAAACGTCACACGATTGGTGTTTGGAAAATCCACGTCAGCAGTGCGCGTGAGAAAAACCGTCCAGCCGTTTGTTTCGAGCAGCGGCTTGAGTCTCAACGCGGTGTCCAACGTAAGTTCTTTTTCTAATCGTCCGTCCAGAACGCTGACGGTGCCGGAATTATGACCGCCATGTCCGGGGTCAATGATGATGACGCGGTTGGTTTGCGGAAATGTCAGCGGCGGCTCGCATAAAAGCGGTTCGAGATTTCTTTGCAAATCGAGTCCATGCAAATAAATTTCGCCATCAATCAATTGCGGCGCAAAACCGAGATTAATGGTGATGCCATTCCAAGTCACTTCGCGGCTGCCGATGCCCAAAATCATCGCGCCGTTTGGTGATTCAATGGTGAACGCCGTTTCCGACAAATCTTTCAAGCGCTGCGGCGATTTCAATTTGTGTTCCGCCGCCCATTGCTTGAGCGAAGTCCACGTCATGATGGGCGCCGAATTTTGCGGCATGACAGATTTATTGCTCGAAACCATCGGATTGGACGGCACAATTTTCTTCGCATCGGGACTGGTCCAATTCAATTCCGGCGAAACAGTTTTGCCTTCGACCGGCTCGATGACTTTTTCGGGCGGCTTGGATGTCGAACAGCCGACTAAAAAAATCGTTGCGGCAAAAATAATTCCTGCGTTTTTGAACACGCGCCCATTGTGCTGAACGGCAAAACGGACTCAAGCTGTTTCAGACAAATCTTAATCCTAATTCTTCTCTTAATCCCAAGATTACGATTAAAATTAGGATTACGACGAACCATGAGGTCTTGCTCGTTTGAAATCATTTGACGATAATCGGCCAAACATAAGACGAATTTGAAAATTCTTGTTGCCATCACCGGAGCCAGCGGCGCGATTTACGCGCAGCGGCTGCTCGATAATTTGGATTCACGCAAACACGAAATCCACGTCGTTCAAAGCAATTATGCACAGCAAGTCATCGCCGAGGAATTGCCGGACGGACTGAAACTGCCGGATGGCGTGAAATCACATTCGTTGAAAAGCATGAACGCGCCGTTCGCCAGCGGCTCGAATCCGCCGGACGCGATGGTCGTCATTCCCTGCACGATGGGAACAATGGGAAGAATTGCTCACGGTTACAGCGAAGATGTTTTGTTGCGCGCGGCAGACGTGACGTTGAAAGAAAAGAGAAAATTGATTCTCGTGCCGCGTGAAACGCCGTTGAGTTTGATTCATGTTAAAAACATGGAATTGCTGCTGCTCGCGGGCGCAACGATTTTGCCGGCGAATCCAAGTTTTTATTCCGGCGCAAAGACAATTGAACAACTGGCGGATACCGTTGTGTCGCGCGTGCTTGACCATTTGGGAATTGAAAATCAACTTGCGCCGCGTTGGAGTGAGGAAAAAGAATGATTTCAGTAATTCAAAAATGGGGAAGCTTCGTCCGCTTCTCGCATACAATTTTCGCGCTGCCATTCGCGCTGGCGGCGATGCTCGTGGCCGCGCGCGACAATCGCGGCTGGCCGGGCTGGAAAACTTTCGGGCTGATTCTCGCCGCGATGATTTGCGCGCGAACGTGCGCGATGGCGTTCAACCGCATTGTTGACCGAAAATTTGACGCGCTCAATCCGCGAACGGCAAATCGCCATTTGCCAAGCGGACAAATTTCTTTGGCGAGCGCGATTTTGCTTTGGACAATTTCCGGCGCGGGCTTGATTGTCGCGAGTTATTTTCTGAATCCGCTTTGCTTTTATCTTTCGCCGGTCGCGCTCGTGGTTATTTGTTTTTATTCGCTGACGAAACGGTTCACAGATTACACGCACGTTTTTCTCGGCATCGCGCTCGCGCTCGCGCCGATTGGCGCATGGCTCGCAGTGAAAGGTTCAAATGTTTCCGCGCTGGAAATTTTGCAAATGACCATTCTCGCGTTCGCCGTGATTTTGTGGCTCGTCGGTTTTGACATCATTTACGCGCTGCAAGATTACGAGTTCGACAAATCGCACGGACTGCGCTCGCTCGTCGTCGCGTGGGGACAAAAAAATGCGCTGGCCGCCACGTTTCTCGCGCACATGGTCATGTGCGGACTGCTGCTCGCGTTCGGACTGCTCTGCCATTTCCGCATCGCGTATCTCATCG